>JAISDH010000143.1 GCA_031264975.1 Bacteroidales bacterium | reverse complement strand
TTAAAGAAATGAAAGTAAGGTTATTCTTTTTTTCATAGCGTCACAAAAAAAATGACCCTTTACTCCCACCATAATACAATATTTTAAACAAATACACGTAATATTTCATATTATTATATATCAATACATAAATTATAATCAAATTAGTGTCTAAAGAAAATACCTCTCATATACGAACTATATTGCATTGTACACTTGCAATGTTATTATTAGTATTGACGGAAAGTGCAAGCGCTCAAAATTTAGCCCGAATTTATGGAAAAGTAACGGATACAAGTGGCTTCCCTGTCGAATCGGCAAATATTATTATTTTGAATGTTCCTAATACTGGTAATTCTACTAATGAATCAGGGCGATATGATTTATTAGTGCCGCATGAAAAGGAACTTGTTGTTGAAGTCAGTTGCATTGGCTATCAACCGCAGCAACAAACCGTGTATGTACCTGCCGGTAAACGGAAACCGTTGAATTTTGAATTGACGCCGTCAATAATAACGTTACCGCTGTTTGACGTTACGGAACGGTATGCGTTTGACGACGGAATAGAAAAGATAAATCCTAAAATCATTTATCATTTGCCGGGTTTGACGGGAGGTGTGGAATCATTGATAAAATCAGCCGGAATGGGCGTTTTTTCCAGCAACGAAATGAGTTCCCAATATAATGTGCGGGGAGGAAATTATGACGAAAATTTGATTTATTTGAATGGAATAGAAATCTATCGTCCATTCTTAATTCGCTCCGGACAACAGGAAGGGTTGAGTTTTATTAATGCGGATTTGGTGTCAAGCGTAAAGTTTTCCTCTGGGGGATTTGATTCGCATTATGGAGATAAAATGTCTTCGGTCTTGGATGTAAACTATAGAAAGCCGACACGGTTTGCGGGTAGTTTGTCAGGAAGTTTACTTGGAGCGTCAGGGCATGTGGAAGGGGTGAGCAAAGACCGGAAATTTACGGCGTTGTTTGGAGCCAGATACCAATCAAATGCTTATCTGTTTAAACAATTACAAACAAAAGGTCGTTATAATCCTACTTTCACAGACGGACAACTCCTGTTGACTTATAACCCTTCCCCAAAATGGGAACTTACTTTATTTGGAAACTACACGCGAAATACTTATCAATTGGCGCCGGATTCAATGAGTACGCGAATGGGATTGATTGATGAGGTGAAAGAATTTAAAGTTTTTTATACCGGTCAGGAAGTGGACGCTTATCAAACTGTTTATACTGCTTTTGTTGCCAAATATAATGTTTCGGAAAAAACCAGCCTGCGTTTTCTGGCGTCTTATTTTAACTCTACCGAAAAGGAAACCTTTGACCTGGAAGCCCAATATTACATCAATGAGGTTAACAGTTCTTTTGACAATGAAAAAGATTATGGAAAAATAATTTCTTCCAATGAAGTGGGTAAAGATTTTCATCATGCTCGTAATTTTCTCTATTCCGACATTTTCCATGGAGAATTTCAAGGAGAACATCAATTGGCGTCTAATATGCTGAGTTGGGGATTGAAATTTCAAGGAGAGATTATTGAAGACGAATTAAGTGAGTGGAGGTTGTTTGACTCTGCCGGATATTCATTACCGCATTATCCGACCTATCCGGGAGATACTGTTCCCAATGGAGATTCCGCCCGTATTATCATGATGGGAAAAAATTATTTGAAAGCGGACAATGCTTTATCTACCTTTCGTTTATCCGGTTTTATACAGGACAAATGGAATTTTGGAGACAGTGTTCATCGTTTTATTTTGGTGGGAGGCATACGGTTCTCTTATTGGACATTCAACAATGAATTTATTGTAACGCCCCGTTTGCGTTTGATGTATCAGCCTAAAATAAAAGCGGATATTTCGGTGTATGTCGCAACGGGCATGTATTATCAACCTCCGTTTTATAAAGAAATGCGTATGCCGGACGGAGTATTAAACAAAAATATTCAATCGCAGAAATCGTATCATGTTATTTTAGGCATGGATTATTTATTCAGAATAAAGCGTCGTCCGTTTAAATTTTCTACGGAAATCTATTATAAATATTTATACGACCAGATTACGTATACAATGGATAATGTTCGTATTATTTATTCGGGATTGAACGATGCAACCGGTCATATAGCGGGAATAGACATGAAATTGAGTGGGGAAATTGTCTATAATTTAGAATCATGGATAGCTGTTTCTCTGATGCAAGGCGTTGAAAGTATAAACGGAAAAGGTCATACGCCAAGACCTACCGACCAGCGATTTTCTTTGAATATGTTTTTTCAGGACAGAGTTCCAAAACTGCCCATGTTAAAGGCGCATATTAATCTTATCTATTCCACGCCTTTGCCTGTCAGTCCGCCTACTATTCGCAGTTATGTAAGGAGTGCGCATCATTATTTTAAAGCGGATATAGGGTTTTCATGGCAATTTATTGACGGAACCGCACGAACAGGAAATAAAAATCCTTTCCGTTTTCTCAACGCCGGTTATTTGACTTTTGAGATAGCCAATATATTTAATTTCAAAAATGTACTTTCCTATTCTTGGATTTCAGATATGGAAGGAACGTATTATAAAGTTCCCAATTATTTAACGCCAAGGTTATTTAATCTAAAATTACGATTTGAATTTTAACCCCTTGTTTAATTTTATAACATTTGAAGTATGACATTTGAAGAAGCTCACGAAAAGATTAGCGCGCTAACAAAACAAATTAATGAACACAATTACCGCTATTATATATTAGACAGTCCGCTTATTGGCGACTATGAATTTGACATGTTGCTCAATGAGTTAATTTCTCTTGAAAAGGAATATCCTTCATTGATTTTGCCCGATAGCCCTACGCAACGGGTAGGCGGAGAAATTACCCGGCGATTTCAGTCGGTAAAACATAGCAATCCGATGCTTTCCCTTGCCAATACATACAGCGAAAATGAATTGGAAGATTTTGACAAGCGAACCAAAAATGCGCTTTACCTGGATGAAATTGAATATGTTTGCGAACTAAAATATGACGGCGTCGCTATCAGTTTAATTTATGAAAACGGCGTCTTGCAACAGGCAATTACGCGTGGAGACGGTATACAAGGCGACGATGTTACCGTCAATGTAAAAACAATACGTTCGATACCGCTGCGTTTGCATGGACATTTTCCTGATAAATTGGAAGTTAGAGGGGAAATTATCATGCCTCACGACAGTTTTTATGTTTTGAATGAAGAAAAAGAAATAGCGGGAGAATCCAAATTTGCCAATCCCCGTAACGCGGCAGCCGGAAGTTTGAAACTGCAAAATTCTTCGGAAGTGGCAAAACGCAATCTGGATTGTTTTCTATACTTTGTCTATACGGATACGCCTCTGTACAATACTCATTATGAAGGATTATGTGCCTTAAAAACATGGGGATTCAAAGTTTCTCCACACATCAGGACATGCAAAAATATAGAGGAAGTTTATACTTTCATTAACCAATGGGATATTGAGAGAAAATCGCTTCCATTTGATATAGACGGCGTTGTTATCAAGGTGAATAAATATAATTTGCAGGACTTATTGGGATATACCGCAAAAAATCCACGATGGGCAATTGCCTACAAATATAAAGCAGAAAGAGTATTGACGTCTTTATTGGACATTAGTTATCAAGTAGGTAGAACGGGGGTGATTACGCCGGTTGCCAATCTTAAACCGGTTTTATTGGCGGGAAGCGTCGTAAAGCGAGCTTCTTTGCATAATGCGGATTTTATTTCCGAAATGGATATTCGCATTGACGATAATGTTTATGTGGAAAAAGGCGGAGAAATTATACCCAAAATCGTTGCAGTAGAACAGTCTAAAAGACACGCAGAAGCGCCCCCCGTGCAATTTATCACCCACTGTCCGGCGTGCAATACATTATTAATTCGTAACGAAGGAGAAGCGGCTTACTATTGCCATAATTTAAAGGAGTGTCCTCCGCAAATAAAAGGAAGGCTGGAGCATTTCATCAGCCGTAAAGCGATGGATATCGAAGGCTTGGGCGAAGGCAGGATTGATATTTTGTTTGAAAAGGGATTGGTGAGAAATATTACAGATTTTTATCGTCTTACTTACAATGATTTGTTCGGAATAGAAAAAATGTATGTCAATGAACAGGATAACAAGGAACGTTTTGTTGCTTTTAGAGAGAAAACCGTTGAGAATTTGCTCAATGCTATTGAAAACTCCAAGAATGTTCCATTTGACCGTGTTTTGTTTGCCTTGGGAATCCGCTTTATCGGAGAAAGTTCTGCAAAAAAAATAGCCGTTCATTTTAAAACCATTGACGCACTCCTCAAAGCCGACTTTGACGATTTAATTGCTGTTGGCGACATAGGAACAAAGATTGCAGAAAGTATTTTTTCTTATTTTTCAGATGCCTCCAATTTGCAAACCATAGATAATTTACGTAAAGTGGGCTTGCATTTTCAGCTTTCCGACGAAGAATTGAATGAAACAACAATTTCAGAGAAATTGAAAGGAATGACTTTTTTAGTCAGCGGGACATTTTCTACACCGGAAAGAAGAAAAGAAATAGAACAATTAATCGAAAAGCATGGCGCTGTCAGAGCAACTTCCGTATCAAAGAAATTGAGCTTCATCATAGCCGGAGAAAACATGGGACCCGCCAAATTGGAAAAAGCCAAAAAAGCAAATATCCCCATTATATCGGAACAGGATTTTTTAAACCTGATAGAAACGGATGAATGAAACGGGTGAAATGGGCGAAGGAGAAAAGGGGGGATAAAGAAATACGGGCAACAAGCAGCAGGCAACAAGCAACAAGCAGGCAAGCCACGAAAATAATGATTAATCCTTTCGTGCCTTCGCCCTTTCTGAGCGCTAAAAGAAAGTACAAGGAGCAAGGAACAAAGTTCCGGCTTTGTAATTGCCAAAAAAATATGTACAGCTATTTCAGAATATGACAATTATCGGATAAAAATTTGACTATTCCAAACTTTTTAGTACCTTTGCCGCAATTAATATAATCTTAACCTTTAACAAGCTAAACTTATAAACGATAAACATACACCTATTCAGCTATGATAAACAAACTTATACTTGGAGACAACCTCGAAATTCTCAAAACGCTTGAATCGGAAAGCGTTGATTTAATCTACCTTGACCCGCCGTTTTTCTCTAATAGAGATTATGAAGTGATTTGGGGCGATGACGGCGAAATACGTAGCTTTCAAGACCGCTGGGCTGGTGGAATGGAACATTATATTGCTTGGCTCAAAGAACGTGTCGAACAGATATATCGTATTTTAAAACCGACAGGAAGTATTTTTCTGCATTGCGATTGGCACGCAAACGCCTATATCAGAGTGGAAATATTAGATAAATTATTTGGAGCAGGTAATTTCAAAAACGAAATCATTTGGTTTTATCACAGGTGGACAAATGTCTCCAAGACATTCCAGAAAATGCACGATACGATATTTTGGTATGGGAAGATGCAAAATGCCGTAACATTCAACAAAAACGGAGAGCTTCCGTTTTAGGGATAATACTCTCATATGTTTTCCAATAATCACTTGCTACATTACCCATTTCATGATCTTTTATCGCTTGCCAAAACTTTTCCCCCGTTTCATTGCTCCTGTCGCCAATAATGAAGTTGACGAATCTTTTCCCATATCTATCAACAGCAATCCATATCCAATAGTAGTTTTTTTTCTCTCAATATAAGAGTGCATCTCATCTATCGCCACCATCTCTATTTCCTGACTTTGAGAATTAATATCCTCTACTTCTTTACCAAAACTGCGAATCCAATTTAAAACAGAAACATTGCTTACTCCTAAAAATCTACCTATGGAACGGAATCCTAAGCCTTCTATATATAGATGTAATGCCTGCTTTTTCATAGACTTTGGCTTGGCTGTTGACTTTAGTTCTACAGAATAATTACAACCGCA
>JAISDH010000136.1 GCA_031264975.1 Bacteroidales bacterium | reverse complement strand
GCAATAAGTATGGCTTCTTCCAGATTGAAATGGGAGTAATGTTTTTCAATTCTCAGAGCATTAATAATGAGAATATCCAGATTTTTCAGTTTGTCTAATTCGTCAGGTTCTATATGGCTTGCATCGGTAATATAAGCGATGTTGTCAATTCTGAATCCCAGAATAGGCAAGTGGTAATGCATGACTTTAATAGGAGTTACAACTATGTTATTTACCGTAAAAGGACTTTCTTGTACAGGATGAAGATTTAATTTTGGAATCCCCTGATATTTATTTTTACTGAAAACATAATAAAATTCTCTTGTAATCGCATGGCAAGTAATGTCATCGGCATAAATATCCATTGCTTTATTTTGAATATGATTAAAAGCTCTGACATCATCCAGTCCGGCGATGTGGTCTTTATGTCCGTGCGTGAGTAAAATAAAATCCAAATGCTTCACATTTTCCTGCAACATTTGTTGTCGAAAATCAGGACCCGTATCAATGACAAACTGCTGTCCTTTATGCACAATTAATATGGATGAACGAAATCGTTTATCGTGTATATCTTTCGATTGGCATACCTCACAAGGGCAAGCAATAACGGGTACGCCTTGAGACGTCCCTGTTCCGAGAAAGACAATCTTCATTTTATTAATTTATTTACACAAATCGAGTATTTCCTTTATCGTATCTGCATCTATTGACGCATTTTCTCCCAATTGAGTTTTACGTTCACGAAAACGGTTTACTATTTCCTCGCAGACGTCATTACCAATACCGTGTTCCGATAATTTCGTTTTCAAAGGCAAAGAACGGTAAAAGTTTTCTGTTTTCTCAATAGCGAGTTCTATTTTTTTATCTTCGTTTGTTTCAGAAATATTCCAAATCCGTTCAGCGAATTGTAACAGTTTTTTACGTTTTTCATTTTTCATGACGCGCAATAATGAAGGTTCGACAATAACAAGCGTTTCACCGTGTGTTAATCCGGTTAATGCCGTAATTTCATGACCAATCATGTGAGTTGCCCAGTCTGTACAAATTCCCATGGAAATAAATCCATTCAACGCCATGGTAGCGGATAACATGAAATTCGCCATTTGGTCATAATCCTGTTGATTCTGTCGAATTTTAGGCGCTATTTCAATCAATGTAGACAATATTCCTTCAGCCCACCTGTCCATGAGTGGAGAATTGTTTTTGTCTACCATATATTGCTCCATAACATGTACAAAACTGTCGGCAATACCGCATGCTATTTGGAAAGGCGGAAGAGAATAGGTTGTGGTCGGGTCTAAAATAGAAAACTGCGGATAGGTGGAATGAAAAGCATACTTTTCATGGGTCGCCAGATTAGAAATGACAGCTCCTGCATTCATTTCCGAACCGGTTGCGGGCAGTGTTATTACATCCGCAAAAGGAATGATACGTTGGATTAAAGAAGGATTTAAAACCAAATCCCAAGCATCGCCCGTGTATGGAATTGCAGAGGCAATCAACTTGGTTCCGTCCAGCACAGAACCGCCTCCTACAGCAAGAATAAAATCTATATTCTCTCTTTTGCCTAACTCGACAGCTTTTCTAAGCGTTTCTACCTTGGGATTGGGTTCTATTCCCCAAAATTCAATATAATGATGGTTTACAAGAGCCGCTTGTACCTGGTCGTATACGCCATTTTGTTTTATGCTTCCTCCTCCAAAGGTAAGCATGATTTTTTTGTCTTGCGGTATTTCAGCCATTAAATTGGAAATACTCCCTGCTCCAAAGATTAACTTCGTCGTATTCTGGAATGAAAAATTTCTCATCGTGATGTATTAAGTAGTTAAATAAATAGAAAATATTGTCGTGCAAAAGTACATAAAATAAATGAACATCATGGAAGGATTCAAACAGTATTTTCAAGAAAGGCAAAAGAAATAACTCCTATTGTTTTCAATCAATGAAATAAGCATTATCAAAACCTGCTTTGTTTTTGAAGTAAAAACCATAGCGTAGCTTTGCTTTTGAAAAACTACGCTATGACTTTTAAATACTTATTCTACAATTATTCTCTTTACAACTGTTTCTGTCTGTGTAATTATCTTTACAAAAAAGGCTCCTTTTGTCCCAACAGGAAGATTTACTGTAGTATTATCTGGATTTTGTACCTTATATACTATCTGACCAAGCAAATTGATTACCTGTATTTGTTCTATTTCATGAACATTATTTGTTCCTATCGTAAATGAACCTGAATTAGGGTTAGGGTAAAGAATGATTTTATTTTTCTCGTTTGTTGGTTCGTTTTCATTTACAATATTTTCATTGTCATCAACATAAATATTATTTTCATTCAATGATTTATAGGATACATTAAACGCCCCTGTTGGCAAACAAGGAACAATATTTGCATGAAAGTCTTCATTGCTGACAAATCCTGGCTTTAACGTTATTTCATTTCCAGCATAGAAATGTACAGGTTTTTGAATTGCGCTAATATCACAGTCAGAGGATATGTCATGTACGGCAGTAATAGTAACTGTATTTACCGTAGAAAAACCTCCATACAAAGAAGAGCAATCTGTACTAATATCATATCTCGGAAGAGAGGTTAATGAAAAAGTCACTCCTACGGCTTGCCATGCTTGATATGTTTGTAGAGCCTCGTATGAGCAATCTCCATATAATTCCATAGCTGCTCGTACCGAACTGATAGCCGCATCTATATATTGAGAATTGGCAGTAAGATAGCCGTTTGTCAAACTACGATATGTTATCTTTGTCGCTTTATCTTTTCCAATTCCGGTTAATTCTTTTTTTGAGGTGCTAAGAAAAATATCCAGCGATTCTGAAAAGGAAAAAGTCTTTATCATTTAAACCAAAATTGTTAGATATAAAACGTTGTATTTTACCGTTGAGTCGTTCAGCTTTAGTGTTTGTATGTCCGTGTTTGAAGAAGTTTAGTATTTCATCTTCGTGTTTGCGCAGCATTTTGACAGTTCCCTTAAATTCTTCTATGTTCCATGCTATTTCGTACCATTTACAGAGTTCGGATTTGATTTGTTC
>JAISDH010000012.1 GCA_031264975.1 Bacteroidales bacterium | reverse complement strand
TGCGCCCCTCGCTAAAATTAGGAACACATTCAATCAGTTTTTTCATTTGAATATTAATAATATAAATTTTTATTCTGTTTCTTATCTATAGAATGCAAAGGTACATGAAAATTTTTAATTTACATGCAAGACGAAAAGGCAGCAAACAGCAGGCAGCAAGCAACACGCAACAGGCAGCAAGCAGGCAAGCCGTGAAGGGGCGAAAGGACGAAGGGACGAAAGGGCGAAAGGGCGAAAGGCAGCAAGCAACACGCAACAGGCAGCAAGCAGGCAAGCCGTGAAAAAGAAAGCGGCAGGCGGAAAGGGCAAAAGGCAGAAAGCGCAAAGAGATACAAGTATTAACCATCAATCACTATTTTCTTCCTGCTCATCCTTTCATCCTGTAAATCCTGATTCGGACAAAATAAAGTTGTAAAGTATGAAAGTATTAACCGTTAATCATTATTTTCGTACCTTTGCATGTACAAATTTGGGGGGTCGTTTTTTATTCTTGTAACATGAGATATATTTTATTCATATTTTTGTTGGGTATTGCCGGGTGTAGTTATGCGCAGGGTTCCTTTATTGTAGAGGAGGATTTGCAGCGGGAGCGTAATTCGGCGAGGATTTGCTTTTATAATTTGGAAAATTTCTTTGACTGGCTTGATAATCCGGAGAAAGAAAATGGCTCCGCTTTTACGCCGGAAGGGATGAATCATTGGACAAAAGCAAGATTTTGGACAAAAGCAAATAATATCGCTAAGGTGTTTATCGCTCTTGGTCAATGGGAATTGCCGGAAATAATAGGCGTTTGTGAAATTGAAAATGAAAATGTCATCAAACATTTGTTGTATAATACGCCTTTGTTGGCGGGAAAATACAAATATGTATATTACGAATCATCGGATGCGAGGGGGATTAATGTTGCTCTGTTTTATCGACCGGATAAGTTTAGGGTGATAGACAGTTATCCTGTTTCTTTGGCAAACGGCTCAGATACGTCTTATAAGACAAGAGATATTTTGTATGTGCAGGGGATGTTGGTTTTTGGTTGTCAGGATACGCTTCATTTGTTTGTGAACCATTGGCCCTCGCGTTTTGGAGGATATGCCATTAGTATGGACAGGCGGAATCATGCGGGGAAAACGCTTCGACTGAAAGTGGATTCTCTGTTGAATGCGAATCCAAATGTCCGAATTTTGATTATGGGAGACTTTAACGATTACCCAAACGACGAAAGTATTACCGCCTGCCTGCGCGCTTCCTACGATTTGAAAAACTACAGGGAAGGCGAACTTGTTAATATGATGTACCCTCACTTTAACAGGAACAATGTCGGAACACACAAGTATCAGCAATATTGGGGGATATTAGACCAAATCATTGTTTCTCATGCTTTATACCATGTCTCAAGCGGGTTGCGGGTGAAAACAACGGGGCAGATTTTCAGTCCGGACTTTCTACTGGAAGACGACAACGTTCATCTGGGGAAAAAACCTTTCCGCACCTATTTATGGGTGAAATACAACGGTGGGTTTTCTGACCATTTACCTGTATATATTGATTTGTTGTGCGATTAGTTGTCTGAAAAAATGAAGAATATTTTATACGATTATTGTTGCTGTTCCATATAATTCGGATAAGCAGTTCTGCCGCATTCTGAACTTTGTGCCGTGATTATGTCCTGTTCGTGCGTCAAAATCAACCAATATATTTCCTTCAATTAACCACTAAATTATTTATCAGTTTTAAACTTTTGTGTAATTGTAATTGGACAACAAACTTAAATCCATCAGGCGTAAGATAAACATTCTTCTCTGTTTTAGCCATTAATCCTAAATCAATTGCATAGTTTGAATACATCTTTGCTCCATGTCTTTGTGCTTTCTCTGTTTGCCAATCATACATTTTCCCCGAATAAATTGTGAAATAATTTTCAAGCTGCACCAAAGAGACCGGATAAGATGTTTTGGATAATGTAAAAACACATTCAACCATTGAAGCAATACCCAAAATAACAGAAGAGTTATATGGATTTTCAACTACTTGATTTTTTAGAATATTAGCTTGTTCTTCACTCAATTTGTCCTCAAAATAGGCGTCTTTTGCCGAAACATATCTTTTGCCGGTTTCAGACAAAGCAATATAATCATTCTTGGAAGACCAGTTTAATAATCCCAATTCATCTGCAAACTTTATTTTATTGTATAGCGTTTTCGGTGAACCCTTAATGATATGTTGCAATTCCTTTATCGAATTAGTCTGTCCCACATGATAAATGAATTTGTTTATTAGATGAATATTCCAAATACCAATATCTATTGGCTTAATATTTACAAAAGCGCTAATCGGTTTTAATTTATCATTATAGAAATATTTTAATATTGTTTCCGGATTGTATTTTTCGCAAAGCACTCCCTCATTTTCGGCTGCTTGTCTATTAGAATCACTTATTTCTGGTAATAATAAAAATGGTTGAATATTGCCTTGAATTAATTTTCCCTGTTGTTGAAACAGTTGTAGGTCGTCTCGATAGCCAATTACTTGGCGAATGAATTTTTTCTGAAATGCTGCTACTTTCAGTTCAATTAAAAACAAATCTTTTCGATATGTGTAAAGCATGTCCAATCGTCCTGACGGCACTATAATTTGCCTTCCAATAAGTCGAGGCTCATCTTCCAACTTTAATGTTTCTTTCATTAAGATTGGCGAACTGATTAGAATGTCTTCTATTTGTGTTTCCCGAATTTCCATACACCACTATTCTTCAAGATACGGATAAAATTCCTGTTCAGTACAGATTTTCCTATTATCAGTAAACAAAACTTCGATTGAGTCTCGTATTTGTCCTATCATTTCAATATCCCAATTCAAATTTTTGTTAGTGGGGTTTAAAGATTGTAGTAATTCAAAAACTGAATTGTCAACAAAATCTTGTCGTGCTATTTGCTTATTAGTTAACTCCATATAATCTCATTTTGTCGTTAAAATTTATTCCTCCTTTCCTGCGCCAAATAATAATTTGCCGTACCGGTAAATTTCTGATGACGTCTTTCCTGTCTTGAATCAGTCCGTCCTGAACGCGCCATTTGTGATTGTAGAAAATTGCGCCGTCGTCTTTGAGTAGTCGAAACATTTCCTTTAGGCAGTTATGTTGCCATTCGGCATATTCTTCGTGTGGCATATTATCGTCATAATGACTATAGCCATTTACCAGCGCCGCTCCTGCCCATTTACCGCCTCTGCCGTCTTTCATACCGTTACCGGTCGATTTTTTCAGATTATAAGGCGGCGACGTTACCACCAAATCTACACATTTGTCCGGCATTTGGCGCATTATGGTTAAACTGTCACCACAAATTATTTTATTCAGATATTCGGATTCGTTCATCATTTTTAAATCAGTAGCATATTCTTTTTCTATCATATCCAGTATTTTTATCGGCTACAAAGATAGCAAAAAAAACAAATTGCCGTCCTGAAATTTACAAATAGAATGCTCTAAAAAAACCTTTCCGCACCTATTTATGGGTGAAGTACAACGGCGGGTTTTCTGACCATTTACCTGTATATATTGATTTGTTGTGCGATTAGTTGCCTGAAAAAAGGACTGCTCTGGCGAGCAGCCCTCATTTAAAAAATTTTTAACTAAAACCTCTATATCTTTATTCTATCGTTGTACGCTCCTGATTTAATCATCTCTTGCGCGATTGATTTCTCCAAAAAAGGCTGCTCGGGCGAGCAGCCTCAACATAAAAAAATTTATTTGAATAACTTTAAACCTAATCCAATATCGTGCATTTATAATTTGATAATCTCTTGTGTTATTAGCTCTTAAAAAAGGCTGCTCGAAGGAGCAGCCCCAATAAAAAAATTTTTAATAACTTTTAATGTCAAATCTTCTATTGCACGCTCATATATTTAACGAGCCGTTGACCTCTATATTGTATCGAATAAAAATAAATTCCGTCGGCAAATGTGCTTGTGTTTAATTCAAGACTTTGTTTGCCGCCGACGGCTTCTATTGTTTCAGCATACAACAACTGTCCGCTAACGCTGTATACGTGGAATATAACCTCTCCTGCTTCGGGAATGCTATAGTCTATACGCGTGCGGTTGTTGGCAGGGTTGGGCGTGTTTTGGGATAAGGTAAATCCGTCCGCTCCTTTTAGTGATTTAACGCCTACGCCTTCCGTGTAACGTTTCATTATCAGCGTGTCGTTATGCGAATAATTATCCTGTTTGTCTACGAAGACGGTTAGATAGTATACCGTATCGTTGGGGACGGTATAGGAGCGGGTAAAGGTATGGCGCACGGTCTCCGATGTGGATGTGGTTTGGTTTTCTGTAAAGAGTTCCTCTTGAACGCCCTGCGAATTTGTTATCCGAACGGTGAGAACGCTGTTGAAAACGTTTACCTCGCTGCGATTGCGCAACGTTACCGCTACCGGAATGCTATTGCCTACATTATCTATCACATCCTTAACCGGATTGTCTATACTTACTATGTAGAGGTCTTTTGTATCTACGCATTCGGTATTTTCATGTCTGCCGTTTGCCAGAGAAGAGTCGCACAACAGGTAGGCTGTTACTCCCGCATAAAAATTTGCACTCCAGGGAATAGTGTACGCGCTGCCAACCCTGCATACGGCGCTGTCGCCCGGAAGGATGGTTCCCATGTAGACGTCGCGGAGGATGATGTAGGGATTGGTAAGCAGAGTTCCCGTGTCTACTTGCAGTATCAAGCCAATATCGGACAAATCCATGTTGCCGGTATTGTAGATGGTTACCGTTTGCATGATAGACGTCTCCCCTGAAAGGCAATTGCTGTTTCCGCCCGATTCAGGATGAACGCGTATGGTAATGTCCGGATTGACTGTGAGAGACGTTCTAAGGGTATCATTCTGCGGGGTGTCGTCCAAAACGGAGGTAAAGTAGGCTTTTAGTTGATAGGTTCCCTTGACAAAGTTAAAATCGGGAAGGGACATGGTAACGGTGTCGGAAGTGAAGCCCGACAAAGCGCCTGACTGGAACGACCTGCTATAAATATATTGCATTCCCGCTGCATCCTTTATTTCCAAAACAATGTCTATCGGACTGTCGCCATAGTTCAAAACGGGGGCGGTATGGTTGGTTATGACCACTTTCCATTCTCCTTCCTGTAAAAGACAAACGTCCAGTTCGGAAGTTAATACCGCCGTCATTTCGACGTCCCGTTTGGCGGTGATGCGGATGCGGTCTATATATTGGGTAACGTCTCCGTTGCGGGATTTCTCCATTGCCTCAAATACAAGTTTTACGCATTGATTTATCGCGTGCGTGTCCAAATCCATGCTGTATTGTTTCCAACCATAGACAGGGTTGTATTTGGTGAGCGAGAAAAGCGTTTTATAGTCTGTTCCGTCCACTGTCATACGAACGTCGGTATAGTCTTCGCAGGGGATTGTATCGTGGAAGTACCAGAAAGACAGAGATGGTTGTATGGTACGGCTTAAATCCATTTGTCGGGTGGCAAAGGTGGACATGGCGCCTATGTTTCCGGTGAAGGACAACAAACTGTCGCCGAAGAAAGGTTGCACGTCCGAATCCCCTTTTGATACTTTCCATGCGGCAGAGGTGTTATTTCCCAATACCTCAAATTCTATGGGGAAACCGTCGCTGAAATCTTTATCTATCGGTAAACCTATTCTGCCCGATATATAGGTAGCGCGCAGGGTGTCAATATAGATTTCGTTGTTGACAGGACTTCTTAACCAAATCTTTATCTTATATTCCCCCGGATGCAGGATGGACAGCGCAGGCGTCAGTTCAATGGTGTTTACGCCCTGTTGTAATGTTCCTGTAAAGGGGACGGTGGCGGTGTGTTTAACCGTGTCCGGGTCTATGATTTCCAATTCAAAGACAACGGTATCTTTTGTAAAGTCGTAACTTATACTTCCCCTGTTGTTTACATCCACTGCTATGGGGGTATTATCGGGCAAACAGCCTGTTGTGGGCAGCGCGGCTAAGGACAATGTAATTACATTTGTATCTCCCAATATATCAGATGTATTGCGGATATAGGTAGAATCTATTAGCGTGATGTTATTACCGGCGGTATCCGACAGGGACAGCATATAAAGTACTTTTGTCCCATAGTATTGCGGCGGAACGGTCGCCTGCCATATACCGTTGTTTAACGACATGGAAACAGTATCATAGATTGTCGTCGTTTCGTGTACGGTGGATATAAGGGTTATTTCAGGCGTTGAAGTAACTCCCGTTCCTTGACGGATAAGGGCGTTGATATCAAACGTCAGTTCTTCAATGGTATCCTGCATGGGAGTTACCCATTCCGCTAAGGGTTTCAGGTTTGCCGTCGTATGCAGCGTATCGTTTCCGTTTAGGGAATCCGCTTCCGTGTTCACTTCTTCTATCCATACGGAAATATCGTGAGAAGAGGGATTTGTGGCTTTAAACGAACCGACATATACAACCCGGTCTTCCAATGAATTTAAAACAGGGAGCGCCGTCCATGTAACCGAACCCATATTCTGATTGTCAACGCTCCAACCCAACTGTGCATTGGAAACAGGGACAGTGCCGATATTGCGCAACACTACCTGTACGGGTACCGTTTGGTTTTGAACAATTTCATCACTCCATTCGTGGAACTGCATCAGCATCAAATCCTGTCCGGTTACAAATTGCGTATAGGCGCCCATGGCGGTAATCGACGGACGGGCAATGTTACGTATATCCGTACCAACGGCTTGAACGCTTGGACATAACAAGGTATCGGGATAGTTTAGCAAATTCAAATCCACAAGCGGATTATCAAACGCAGGGGACATACTTACAGCATGAGAATCCAAAGAATATGTTTCCATTACTGTTTTCCACGCGTCTAAATCTACCCGATTTCCCTCCGCTACATAGGCAAGATTTGTACCATTAGAATGATAATTATTATAGTCTATGTTATAATTAGTCCCATAACTGGTAAGAGCAGCTGCCGTCAAATTAAAATAAATGGCATACGTAGTCGGGGAAATATCGATGGCGTCGGCTACAAAAACATTATTTTTTATCACTGCACTGTAACCGCTTCCGGCGCCTTCATAATTAAATGCCCTGTTTGTAGTACTTTCCAAAGTGTTTTTAGTCGTATAAATCGTATTATGAATAACATTCATCCCTGCACAATTAGATACGTGCATCCCATAAGTTGTAGTTGCAGCGCTGTTGAGATATATGTCATTGTTTGCTATTAGCATAGAAGAAGTAAGCATAAAATACATTCCACTTAAAAGGTATGTAATCCCCGAATTATTTGCCAATATGCGGTTTCCAATAATATTCCCATTGCTATAATTAGTAAGATAGATAGCGTGCCATTGCGTGCCTTGATTTACCGAACGGGCAGTGATTTGATTATGGGAAATAGTACTGTTATTGGTATTATTCATCCATATCGAATAAAAGGATTGGTTGATTGCCGTATTGTTTTCTACCACTATATTTTGGCATGAGGTAGTAGTCGTTCCATAAAGATAAACGCCGCAAAGACCTCCGTCCAAAATAGAATTTGTTATCGTAAGATTACTTACCGCCATTGCGCTGGTGTTGTTTTTGTAAACGCAGGCATGGGTGATATTGGCTGTTGATGTTGTCGTTATGGTAGGATTTGCCCGTATAATACAGCTGTCTATGGTAATATTGGAAGCAACTCCCGTAAACTGAACGCCATAATATCCCGACGTCGCGTCAATGGTAATGTTTTTAAGCGCAAGATTATTCGTATTATTGCATAAAATGGTTGCCGTGAGCGCGGATGCAAAAGTTACATCATTCGTTCCGCTTGCAGAAGTAATAGTCAGGGAATAGCTTCCGAAAAGGTCTGCACTGTTTGTCAAGTCAATATTGGAATACGTTCCCGTTTCAAACGCCAGAATAATATCTCCGCTTACGCCGCACATATTCATTCTATTGAGTACGTCCGTCATATCTATGAAATCGCCCGTAGCGCCAACGGTATATCTTCCATTGTAGTTTCCGGCGCAAATAAAATAGGACGCCTTCACCGTATCGTCTTCTACAAAGGCGTCGCCCGGGTTGCCCCCGTTGAGGTTATTTATCCACACTTTGACCGTAATGTCTCCCGTTACAGTACCCAACTGTCCCAGGGGAAGCGTTGCCGATTGTCCGTAAGGCAGCGGGTCAGGGTTAAACAGAAAAACGACATTGTTACTTTGAAGCACGTCGTTGATAGACCAGCCCAAACTAATGGACGTCAGCGGAGAAGTACCGGTATTGGAAACCGCTACATTTACCATATCGGTTGGTTGCATATTTCCGTCCTGCAATCCTGTAATAGAGAGCAGACTGCCGTTAAGCATTGCCGCGTCCACTTCGTAACAACCCATGATAGCCATTGCTCCCGTCCTTGCCTTGTTTTCTATATCCTGATTCACAAACGGAGAAGGCGCGCATAACAGCCCCAAAGGAGATGACGGTTCCAGACGGCTTGACAGATTGGCAATATTGTCAGGCGGCGTACATACCGAATGTTTATCCGTTGTGATAATCTCTTGCCATTCCGCCATTGTTACCCTGTTAACGCCTGCAAAACCAACATACGTTGGCGCATACATGTTGTTGTAATCTATGTCATAGTTTTGCAGATTGGCAATGTTGTTCAGATAAACAGGAAAGCCCCCTGTCGATTGCATGATAACATTGTTGTTTTTTATGATTAACACGTTATTGGCATTATCCCAAATCCGTATACCTTTTGATGCGCCCGAACCGGCTACATAAATAGAATTATGCAATATTTTGGCGCGGGAAGTTCTAACCAAAAGTCCTTGATAATCTCCTGTTGTCCATGTCATAACTTCATTGTTGGCAATCAGCCCCGTATCCGTTGTATTGCTCGTGTTATAATACTGGACGGAGATACCAGTGGGAGAATTCATTATCGTAGAGCGTTGGATAACGCGGTTTCCAATAATATTCCCGTTACTGTATACTATATGTATCCCTTCCCAGGTATTGTAAGTATTGATTGAGCGGGTCAGTACGGTATTGTAAGCACAGCTTGTAAGTTCTGTATTCTCGCAAAATATCCCATAATTACGTTGGCTGTTTATCATATTGCTGTCAATAACAACATGTTTTCCATAAATAGAAGCCGTTCCTGCTACAAACCTGATTCCTTCAAGACCGCCACTGATTTGATTATGGATAATAAAAATACTGTCGACAATGCTTGTTTCTCCCTTACGAATGCCATATACTGTTGAACTCGTCAAACTGTCCAAAAGCAGGGAGCAATCCCGTATAACCACATTGGTGCAGGCGTTGGTGAACTCAATGGCACGGTTGCCGCTTCTTGCGTTGACGGTAATGTTTTTCAACGTAATGTTGTTTGTCTTTCCGAGCGCAATTCCCGTACCGGAAGACGGTTGAATAACAGCGCTGTCGGGATGGTTATCCAAAGAGGTAATCGTTAAGCGATAACCGTTCATGACAGGAATAAGCTCCTGCAAATCCACATTTTCCGGAAAGATTCCCTTTAATTGTAAGGTTAAATCTTGTGTCATTTCGCATCCGCGAAGAACGTCGATGGCAGCCTTTATAGTTGGAAAATCTCTTCCAACGCCTACCGTTCTTGTTCCCGTCAAAGGTCCCGGACATCCTAATGATATGATTTGCATTGTATCATCATCTAAAAATACGTCTGCTACGCCATTGGGCATACTAACCCATACCTCTATGGTATCGTTTTGTGCCGACGAAGGGGTATAGCTCCCGATGGTAGCGGTATCGGTGAAATCGTCCGGCAGACTGTTGCCGCTCCATGTAAAGGAAGGTATTTGCAACACGCCGTTCAATGTCCAATTCAGCACGCAGGATGTTAAATCTACCGTTCCCTTATTGCGGATAGTTACCTGTATCGGAATAGGAGCGCGAGTTACCATTTCAACCGTCGACGGCGAATTGATAGCGTCCAAAGCAACAGAAGGAACATTTATTGCTCCCTGCTGGTCTTTCTCGATATAAAAATTGTCAACTATTATTATAATATTCCCAAACACGTCAACCTGTTCTATGAAATAGACAACTTTGCTTCCAAATGGCGTATGCGGAAGGGATGTTTTCCATAAATTATCGGAAGCATCGAAGGTCATCGGGAGGGTGTCAAAAGTCGGTGTTGTATTATGAATAGTGATTACAGTTAAAGATACTGTTGAAAGTCCTGTTCCGTCAGGTCCGCCGATACGAGCATGTATGGTAAATGGTCCCGTATGGTTGACCGTATCTGTCGGCTGATTGACAAACTCCATAGAGATAAGCGATGCGCCGTAAACAATTCTGGTCAGGGTATCGTTGGCAGCTACCGTATCGACCTTACCGGGGATGCTTGTCCAAACACGAATGGTATCATATCCGTTTAATTTAGGTACATAACCCGTAATGTATTCCTGTTCGCTAAAGTCCCAGGGCAAATTTCCCGTCCAATTGAATGATTGTGGCGCGCTGCCGTTTATGGAATAGTTAATAGTTGCCGCAGTTAAAATAGAATCTCCTCTGTTTTTAATCTTTACAACCAGCGGTATGGAGGGCGCAATGAAAGTTGTATCACCTAACTCCAGTTCAATACTTCCCACAGAATAATCGCCGTAAATATTTCCCGTCGGTTTTTGGATATAATACCACGAAGTCGTTTTTGTATAATTGCCGAGACTGTCTTCTCCTTTAATGGAATAAAACACGTCCGTACCGGCTATAAGTTGCGGAATGCTTATGCGCCACAGAGAATCGCCCGATATGCGTTTTATTTGTATGGAATCGCTTTTAATGACGGTTCCCTGATGGGTTGCCGTATATTTCAGGAAGGGCGTTTCCAGTCCGACCGCCGACTGCGATTTTATTTTGGCGTTAACTTCCCAAGGTCCCACGCTGTTAAGCGTATCTTTTCTAAAAGGGGATAACAGTTCCACAACCGGCGGGATAACGTTACTCGTGGTTGCGATTACTTCTATATCGTCCAACAACCAACCGTAGGCTATTTGCGTTCCCGACGTAACGCCGTGTTCGATAACAAAACGAAATTGCACCGCATTGGCGAAAGCAACCTCAAATCCGGCATGAAACACCTCTTCTTTCCACCACGACTGCATCGGTTGCGCAATACTATCATTAGATAGCCACTCAGGATAAGAATTTGCATTAAAACCTGTTGTGGCATAATTACCTGCCCTTCCCGCGTATGTTGTCAGCGGAAGCGGTTGCCAAACCTGTCCGCCCATTTTATATTCCACCCGAACAATATCGCGCGGAGATATTTTACAAATATGCTTGAATCGCAATAAAATATGGGAATATGTACTAAAATCATACACCGGCGATTCCAATATATTTATTCCCCCTGTCATATTGGGAACCGTTCCCCGAAACGCGGCAGGCGGACTTGTATAATAAGACATGTCTTTCCCCCACGCGGCAGGTGAATTTGGCGTATAATTAACTGTACTTTCGTCGAATGTCTCTATCCTTGTATAGGCTGATTGGGAATATAATGTCGACGTCATCATGACTATTCCTAAAATTAATAAGAAATTTCTTTTCATTGATACTTAACTTTTTTTGATTATTATATTATTATTATTTACTGTACGCGTACTATTTTTATGTATTACCTTTTGGGGTCGTCCATATCAATAGAAAAATGCGTCCCGCCTGTCTCTTCTTCTCCGTATGGAAACCATATTCATGAAAAAGAAACAAATACCCTAACGGGCAATAAAGCGGTTATGTTGCACTTCCGTTCTATTCATACCGATACCCTGACGGGCAATACACAAACTCATGCTGTGATTATTTCGGTCTGCAAAGGAAAAGGATTTTCACAGATGACTATTCCCTATTTATGGTCATTTTTGAAGTCCGCTATAATAAGAAATAAGGATGAAATCTTATCGGATAAAGTTCGTTTCGGATAATATTTCGCTTCTTCCATTACAGGAATAAAGGTTCAAAGTCCATAAAAAACAGAGAAGAAACCTACTAATTTTGGTATAGATAAAAGAGTATGGTTCGGTTTCCTCTCCGTATAAAATTCATTCAATTGCGTTGACCTTTCTGTTCGCCTGTTTACTTACGATAAATCGTCATATTTGGCTTTTCTTTCGCCGGCTTGTTGAGCAAGAATATTTTTGTATCGTTCATTGACGGCGTTAATCTCTTTAATAAGACTGTCATAAGCTTCCATTCCGTTAACGCGGACAAGCGCTTCAATTTGTTCAAACAAATCGCGCAATGCTTTGTCAACAGACTTCCGAACGTCTATCATACGCAAAGTAGTACGTTGCGAAACTTCCTTGTAACGTGCTAACATCAGTTCATTGAACTTTACATTTTCCTTTTCCAGTTCGTTCACCCATCCGGTGAGTCCAAGCGTAGTCAAGAGAATGGTATTTTCGTCGGTTCTCAACTCGCGCAAAAGGTCTTCGATAGCAGCTGTTTCTTCGTCAAGGGTTCTCGTGGTAATATTCCCATAGTTTTTGAAGACGATAGTAATTTTATCAGCTGCGTCTCTTTTATCCTTTTCGTAATGATTCACCGCCGACATAATCGCTCTTGAAAATCCCCGATAAATCTTCTCCCTAACAAGGTCTTGGCTTTCAATTTCAACCGTGAATCCACTTTTGCGAATAATATCCAGCGCCGAAGTCTCATCCCCCACCAAAACATGAAACACATCATACTTTGACCGAATAAGCAACCCCTCCAAATCATATTTAAGGAGGACATTGTCTATTGTTCCAACGTACCCTACATGCATTTCATGGCGAAAATGGTCAAATCTAATTCTAACAATTATGTATGCCATAAATAAGATGTATTTAATTTAAAAAATAAATGAATAAAAAAACATATAAAAAAACATATAAATCCCTTTTGGCGTCCCGCCAAAATTTACACAAACTCCTCGCTGCCTGTTTTGGCATGTTGTAGGAGTTGTTCCCCAGCGTTCGCAGGATACTCCGGCATGTTGCCGGAATTGTTTCCATAGTTCGCTGGCAGCTCCGGCATATTGCCGGAGCTGTTCCCGTAGTTCGCCGGATGCTCCGGCATATTGCCGGAGTCTCTCGTATAGTTCGCTGGAGGTTCTGGCATGTTGCCAGAGTCTTCCCCAGTGTTCGTCGGAGGTTCTGGCATTGTGCCAGAGTCTCTCTTATAGTTCGTCGGAGGTTCTGGCATGTTGCCAGAGTCTCCCCCAGTGTTCGACGGAGACTCTGGCATGTTGCCGGAGTCTCGCTTATAGTTCGCCGGAGGTTCTGGCATGATGCCAGAGTCTTCCCCAGAGTTCGTTGGAGGTTCTGGCATGATGCCAGAGTCTCGCTTATAGTTCGCTGGAGGTTCTGGCATCGTGCCAGAGTCTCCCCCAGAGTTCGTTGGGGGTTCTGGCGTCGTACCAGAGTCTCCCCCAGAGTTTGTTGGAGGTTCTGGCGTCGTGCCAGAGCTTCCCCCAAAGTTCGTTGACGGTTCTGGCATGTTGCCAGAGCTATTCCAAAACCTTGCTGTTGGTTCCGGCATACTGCCGGAATCTTTCCAAAACCTTTCTGCGGGTTCCGGCATGGCGTCAGAGCCTTTTCAAAACTTCGCTGCGGGTTTTGGCGTCGTGCCGGAATCTTTTCAAAATCTTTTTGAAAAAATCCAAATAGCCTGCCGGAGCTGTTTCCAGCTCTCAACGGCAGGTCAGAAACGAAAACAAAAATATATTTCCAAGTTTTCAGCCAGATTTTACACCTCATCCAAACATACGCTCGAATCCGTAGCAAAGATTTAGACAACGGTATAAAAACATTCCCACAAGACACTGCCCATTGCAGTATAAAATATCTTTTCGGAAAAATGCTAAAAAAATGTGTTTGTACTCGCAGGCAAGATGTGCAAATAAAAAAACGCCCCCGCCCACGAATCGTTCGAAAAACAGAAAATCCCTGATAAATATTATACTTCAGCAGGATAGACAATACTTTTTCTTCTATTTGCCTGTATCCGGACGCCAAAGCAAGCCCCAAGCAAGCCATAAAAACAGCTTCCCCCCACTTAGAACATAAAAATCGTAAACGAATTTGATTATAAGTTATCTGATACAAACACAACATATTATCTACTTATTAATTATTGAATAACCCCCAAAGAATTACGGATGCAAATATATCATCTTTTTTTATACAAAACAACATTTGCAAAATTTTTTTCACCCCACAAATAGATAAACTACTGATAATATGAAAGAAAAAATTTATTCGCAAAAAGAAAGAAGTAAGAGAAGAGAAAAGGGGAA
>JAISDH010000487.1 GCA_031264975.1 Bacteroidales bacterium | reverse complement strand
GACAATCAACCGTTCAAAAAACAAATTGGTAAAGAAAAATCATGTACTTTTGCATCCTGTTTTGAAATCGTTTTTTGACAATTCATTTTGTCGATATATTAAAGTAAATTACACTTATGGATTATTTTACAGTATTTTTGTGGGCAATGGTTTTATTGGCGGCTATTGTGTTCATTGCCTTATATTTTATCAATGCCGGATATGGAATGTTTCGTTCTCCAAAATGGGGACTTTCTATTAATAATAAATTGGGCTGGGTACTTATGGAAGTTCCGGTTGCCATTACGATATTTTTATTTTGGTTCCTTTCCGACAGGAAAACATTACTTGTTCCGTTTATCTTTTTGTTGTTTATGGAGATTCATTACATTCACCGTGCATTTATTTTTCCATTGAGAATGCGTGGAAAAAACAGAATGCCTTTCGGGATTATGTTTATGGGCATCCTTTTCAACCTGCTGAATGTGTTTATGCAGGGATATTGGATATTTTACCTTTCTCCCAGAGAATTATATAGCGACGCATGGATAGGAACGCCTGTATTTATTATCGGAGCGATACTGTTTTTTGTCGGTTTGGCGATTAACATTGATTCCGACCGTAGAATTCGCAATCTGCGACTTCCGGGAGACAGCAATCATTACCTTCCTTATGGAGGCATGTTTAACTATGTAACTTCTGCCAATTATTTTGGGGAGATTGTCGAATGGACGGGGTTTGCCATTGCTACGTGGTCGATGCCGGGCTTGGTATTTGCTATATGGACATTTGCCAATCTGGTTCCACGAGCAAATGCTATCTATATAAAATACAGCATGGATTATACGGAAGAAGTAAAAAGAAAAAAATTACATCGGGTAATCCCGTTTATCTATTAAAGCAAAAACATCACTAAATTTATCTTCTGAAAATGGAACAACAATTATTTACTCCCTGCAACATCGGACCTGTTTCCTTGCGAAACAGAACCATCCGTTCTGCCGCTTTTGAAAACATGTGTTACCAAAACAAGCCTTCACAGGATTTATTCAACTATCATGTAAGCGTAGCAAAGGGGGGAATTGGCATGACAACCATTGCCTATACGGCGGTAAATCGTAGCGGCGTATCATTTAAGGGGCAGTTATGGATGCGGGAAGAGATAATTCCTGAATTGAAAAAACTTACAGACGCCATTCACGAACAGGGAGCAAAGGCTGCAATACAATTGGGACATTGCGGCAATATGACCCACAGAGCCACTGCCGGACAAATGCCGGTGGGAGCTTCCAATGGCTTTAATATCTATTCGCCTACCTTTGTCAGAGGTTTAAAGGAAAACGAAATATACGACCTTGTTAAAGATTTTGGAAAAGCGGTTCACCTTGCCCGAAAAGCAGGTTTCGACGCGGTAGAAATACACGCCGGACATGGTTACCTTATCAGTCAGTTTCTTTCTCCCTATACCAACAAACGCAAAGATAAATTTGGGGGAAATCTGCAAAACAGGATGCGGTTCATGCAATTGGTCATGGAGGAAGTTCTTCAGGCTGCCCAAAATGATATTGCGGTTATTGTCAAAGTAAATATGTTCGACGGATTCAAATCCGGTATGCAAATCGATGATTGTATACGGGTGGCGCAGGAATTGGAACGTTTGGGCGTACATGCGCTGGTGTTAAGCGCCGGTTTTGTCAGCAGAATGCCTATGGACGTTATGCGGGGCGCTATGCCTTTGAAAACGCTTGCTTATTATATGGATATGACAAAATTCTGGTGGTTGAAAATGGGGATTCGTATAGCGGGACGTCTCATTATTCCGACTGTACCTTATCAGGAAGCTTATTTTTTGGAAGATGCAAAGAAGTTTCGCAAAGCGGTAAATCTTCCGCTCATTTATGTTGGCGGCATGGTTTCGAGAGCTAAAATGGAAGAAGTTCTCAGCGAAGGATTCGTTGCTGTTCAAATGGCAAGAGCGTTGGTACATGACCCTGATTTTGTAAACAAACTCCAAAACGGATTACAACGTAGCGGCTGTAAACATTCCAATTATTGTATCGGACGTATGTATACTTTGGAGATGAAATGCCATCATCGTGTGGAGAATTTGCCTAAAAAGATTCAAAAAGAAATTCAAAAAGCAGAAAACAAATAATCTTGAAATGATAAATTACAACCTGCCACATTGCAAACAAAACATATTCCGGCAAAGCATTACAAGTCTATTAAATAATAATATACATAATCTATGAGCGAACAAAAATACAACTTACGGGGCGTTTCCGCATCGAAAGAAGACGTACATAAAGCGATAGAGAAAATAGATAAAGGATTATATCCAAAAGCATTCTGCAAAATTATTCCTGATTTCATGGCTCATGACAGGGATTATTGTTGTATCATGCACGCTGACGGAGCCGGTACCAAGTCTTCTTTAGCATATATGTATTGGAAAGAAACAGGGGATATGTCCGTATGGAAGGGGATTGCACAAGATGCTATTGTCATGAATACGGATGACTTACTTTGCGCAGGCGCTACGGACAATATCTTATTATCTTCCACAATCGGACGGAACAAAAATTTGATTCCCGGAGAAGTTATTGCTGCAATCATCGAAGGAACGGAAGAATTTCTGGAAAAGATGCGTAATTTGGGTATAGGAATTTATTCTACAGGAGGAGAAACTGCCGATGTTGGGGATTTGGTACGTACAATCATCGTGGATTCTACGGTTACCTGTCGCTTAAAACGAAATGAAATCATTGATAATGCCCGCATAAAAGCAAATAATGTCATTGTCGGACTGTCCTCTTTTGGGAAATCTTCATACGAAGACGCGTACAACGGAGGCATGGGGAGTAATGGCTTGACCTCCGCTCGTCATGACGTTTTTAATAAGTCGTTCATGAAAAAATATCCTGAAAGTTTTGACGCATCCATACCTGAAAATATGGTCTATTCGGGGAAATATAATCTGACCGACCCAAGTGAAGTGGAAGGTATTGATGTGGGAAAGTTGGTTTTATCTCCTACGCGAACCTATGCCCCTGTTATTAAAAAGGTCTTGCAGGAATATCGTTCCCGTATTTACGGCATGATACATTGCAGTGGAGGCGGACAAACAAAGGTATTGCATTTTATAGACAAGTTACATGTTGTTAAAGAGAATATGTTCCCCGTTCCTCCTCTGTTTCAAATGATACAAAACCAATCTTCCACGCCATGGCAGGAAATGTACAGAGTATTCAACATGGGACATCGGTTTGAATTGTACGTAGACGCTGAAATTGCCAATGAGATTATAAACATCTCCCAACAATTTAATATAGACGCACAAATCATCGGCTATTGCGAAACGTCAACACAAAAAAAACTAACTATCCACAGTGAAAAGGGAAAATTTGTTT
>JAISDH010000454.1 GCA_031264975.1 Bacteroidales bacterium | reverse complement strand
GATGATGTAGTAAAACGTATGCAAATCGAAATTCCAAAAGAGGAGCGCGAGCAACTGAAACAGTCCATTCCCGGACAGTTTGCACCCGAATACGAACTCTTTGTTTTTGACGAGGCCTTATTTAAGGGCGTTTACACGCCAAACGACCCTGCTTTCGCCGACCCCGGCAAAGCGTGGTATCTGAACGCCGTACACGCATCGCAGGCATGGGATATTACACGCGGCTCCGAAAAAATTACAGTAGCTATCGTAGATAATGGATTTAATCTGAAACATCCCGAATTAAGGGGTAAGGTGGTACAACCCTACAATGTATGGACACATTCGGACGAAATTTTCCCGCAGCAGGTTGACCACGGCACTCACGTGGCAGGAACGGCGCTGGCCGTTGCCGGTAACGGGAAAGGTCTCTGCGGCATTGCGCCCAACTGTAAATTCATGCCCGTTCAGGTTGCCGACAAGCGGGGAATGATGACAACCACTTCGGCGCTGGACGGTATTCTTTATGCACTGTATCAGGGCGCCGACGTGGTAAACGTTTCGCTGTGCAGTCAATTTGCAGGACTGTCGCAATTTCCCGAAAGCGCGCAACAGGAGTTGATACGCAGTCATTTTAAGGAAGAAGAACGCCTGTGGCGGGAAATTATGCGGATTGCCGCAAGCCATAATTCTACCATCGTGGTGGCGGCAGGCAACGATAATGTGCTGGCAGGCATTGAAGCATTGCAGCGTCCCGAACTTTTTATCACCGTTTCGGCAGTAGATAAGAACAGTCAAAGTTTCGATAAAGCCGGGTTTAGCAACTACGGACCGTTTTCAACCGTTTCCGCTCCGGGCGTGGATATTTACAGTTCGACCGGTAAAAACGATTATCAGGCAATGACCGGCACAAGTATGGCAGCGCCCATTGTTGCAGGGGCGGTTGCCCTGATGAAAAGCATGAACGACACGATTACGACCAAACAGATTATCTGCATTTTGCAGAGTACAGGCGTGGAAACGCGTGGAAATATCGGGAAGTTAATTCAGTTGGATAAAGCGCTGGAAAAGGTCAAATCGGGAGAAGAATGCGTAGAGCCCTGTAATGCAACTGTCGCTTCGGGCGGCGATGAGGGTTATGTAGGAAGTTTTGAGATGGAGCAACAGTCGGGTTTTTTTGTTTTTGCATATAATACGCAAAATGTTCCGGATAAAATAACAATCTACGAGGGAATTGATACAAAAGGTAAAATTATTTTTACCTACGAGGGAAGTACAAGGAAGCCTCTTGTTGCTAATGTTCAGTTCAATAAGCCAACAGTTACGGTAGAAATCATTGGAGGCGAACGGACTTATTGGGAATTTCTGATAAATTGTCCGGGAGAAAATTTTGAAGTACCGTCAACAGACGCTCGACGCTCGCAACTGGAACAGGAGCGCGACCGCCTGCAGCAGGAGCTGGACAGGGTGAATAACGAACTGCGCAGAATTGGAAACAGCAGGTAATTTAATAATGAATAATGTTTAATAAATAATTTTAATATACAGCAAATAAATTTTAGAAGACAGTATGAATCAGTCAAAACTCTCATTAGCCGATGTACTTACGCTGTTAGCAGCTCTTACATTTGGTTTTGCGTGCTTTCTCGGCACAAACTTTTATACTTTGGGCAATATTTCTCAAAGCCTTATTCTGGCGGCGATTATCATCGTGCTGTTATGTGGAACGGCGCTTAGCGCCAAACTGCTGAAACGCACAAGCCGCAGTTTCAAAACCTGCTTCGTGTGGGAAATGATTTTGCTTGGCGTTTTTACTTTGCTTTTGGCGTTTTTCAGTTATTCGCCGTTCCCGCATTATTTTAATGTATCGGCGCACAAAACGGAAATTCGGGCAAATCTCGACAAAAGCATTGCGCAGGCAGACAAGATGTTTGCCGAATACGAACGTTATGCCGAGAACCGCGAGAAAATCTACAAAAGCAAGTTGCAAAGCGTAGTAAACGCCAAAAGCGTAAATCCAAGCGAGTATATCGAATATGGATTCGATGCAAACAGCGGTGTTTCAGACGAAAAACAGATTGAGAACAAAATGTTTACCGTTCACGCCGACTTGTTCCCGTCCAACTACGAGGAAATGAAACGAATCGATTCACAGTGGCTGACCAATGCAAAAAGTACGCTAAACAACGGCTGGGCGTGGAACTTCGGCGTTGTTGACGTAGTAAACAATATTGAGCAAAACTCGAAATACTGGCTCGGTACGCTCGTCGAACTCTCGAAAGTGCGCGAGAAAGGCGAACAGGCAGACGATTTTGAATATTCGCTGTCGTTTGACGACACCAAAAAATATTTCACTGCGCTTGGCAAACCGACAGGGCTTTCACTTGGCTTGGCTGCGGCGGCGTGGGTGTTGATGATGCTGTCGTGGTTTGTAACCAAACGGCATACACGTTTTCCGGGGTTGAAAGTTTTGTTTGGAACAGGAAAATCGGCTTTAAATGAACTTTAATTATTAACAATTATTAACTGTAAAAAATCAAAAACAATGGACAAAGATTATATATTAAATCATATTGACGATTTTTCGGCTCAACAACTCTTCGAGTTTATCAGTCAGGGCATTGTAACCTTGCAGGAATTGCGGAAAACAGAAAATTTAGACGCCACCAAACGCAATGCAATCGTCGCGTTGCAAACAGCAGGCGAAAGAGAAGACAATGCAGCGTGGGAACAAGCCCGCTATGGCAATGAAACTTCTTTGAGGGATTACATTACTCGTTTCCCTGCCGGAATCCACGTTGCCGAAGCAAGGCAACGAATAGATGATTTGGAAAATCAGAGGAGGAATATTCTGGCGCAAAAGCAAGGAATACTGGACAATATCCGCCGCAATCCCAATTCATATTCGCCAAACGCAATAAAAGTGTTTTTGAATAACAGGACTTTTACGGAAGCCGAACTTCGCGATTACTGCGGAATACCTCAAAGCGCTATCAACAATCTGGACAACATCAACCCCCTACATTTAGACCTTGGCGCTACCCCTGATACAATTCCCGATGGTTATACAGAAGTGTATTTTTGGGGCTACAAAGGCTCCGGGAAAACTTGTGCATTAGGTGCTATACTCCAAATGGCACAACAAAAAAAATACTTGAATCTTGCATCCGGCGAAGGTTATGATTATGCAACACAAATCAAAAATATATTCTCCAACAATCATAACGCAGATGATTTTTTGCCTGCTCCGACACCACTTGAATCAAACCAGTACCTTCCATTTACTCTCACAAAACCGAATGAAAGCAAAAGCCGTTCTGTTTCATTGATTGAAGTGAGTGGGGAAATTTTTCTATGCTTTGCAAAAAAAATTGCAGGGAAACAATTTCCTACGCAAGCCCACGAAAATACATTTAATTCATTAGAAAAATTTTTACGCACCCGAAATCGCAAAATTCATTTCTTTTTTATTGATTACGGCAGAGAAAATAGACGTGATGATAATGGTTATACTCAAAGCGACTATTTGGCTGCTGCCTCTACTTATTTCGATAATAATAAAGTATTTGAAAAAACGACAGATGCAATTTTTGTGGTTCTAACAAAAAGCGATTTGATGCTTGATAAAGACGGCAATCATATTTCTGATGACAAGAGAGTAGAATATGCCATTGAGCATTTGAACGGAAACAATTATGGAGCATTTATCGAAACATTGAAAAAACATTGTAAAAAATATAGCATCAATGGCGGTAAATTAACTGTTGAACCATTCTCATTGGGCAAAGTATATTTTCGCGACATCTGTGATTTTGATGGAAGTTCGGCTGCTAATATTGTAGAAATCCTTATGGAACGGATAGCGGGGAGTAAAAAAAGTATTTTTGACGTATTTAATAAATAGACAATTATGAAGATATTAATTCACGGAAGAAAAAACGGATACACAGTGTTATATCCCAAACCTACCCCACCGGAGTTTTATTCGTTTGCAAGTGATATACAGTCGATAAATGCTATAAATAACAATATTTATTATGGCAAAAATTTCTACACATTGGCTTTTACAGGTAATGGTTGTATTTTTACAAAATATGTTTTTGGCGATGATGTAGAACGTGGACAACTTGGCGAGATTGGTATTTCTATTTTTATACCAAATAATCAAAAATTGTCAGGGAACGCCGTTAAAACGTTATTGGACGAACTCGTAAGTATTTATAGCCGAAATTATATTGTTAACAATCAAATAGTTCAACCTACAACAGGATTCGATTGGTTGTTATTTACGTCTCTAATAAATAATTATGAAGCCCAACTGCGTCCTGTTCCAGCTGATGATGTGGAAAATTACCAACAGGGTACAAACGAGGCTTCATTTGTATTGTACGCAAGCGAAACCGAACTGCAAAGATATTTCGATGCTCCATATCAGGAAGAATACAGCGATTTTAAACAAATTTTCTTTTTAGAGTATAATGCAAATGAGTTGCTCAAACTAATCAAACACGATGCAAGTGCCAATCTGACAGGGAAGATTGATTTGGACGACCCGAAATATAAATTGCTGTTCCACGCACAGGAAACAGGTGGATTACAGATTGAAGTAAAAGCAAACGGCAAACGGCAATCCAATAAAAATAAAGTCAGACGGAAAAGCACTTTAGAAATTACTTATTCCCAGAAATATAGAGAGTCGGAAACAATTACGGGAACGTGGAACGATATTAAAAATAAGCGACCGCAAAGTATTATTGTAGATGATATAAACGGCACAGTTTCCATCAAACCGATAATATTAAAAGAGCAACGCCGGGTAGTTGCTGTAAATACATTAGATGAAACCACCAACAATCCGATTGCTGCCAATATTACCTGTACAAACCGTTATAAAAATCTGTCGCCTGTTATTAACCAAGTAACCTTTATTGGAAACGACATCGGCGAACAATGGATAATCAGAGTCGAGGCATCGGGATACAAAATTGAAGAACATAGTTTTGTCCCTGAATCAGAAATTATAATCACGGTCAAATTGGCGAAACAGAAAATCATTGAAATACGAATAGTTGACAAAAATACTAATCAACCTATTTCTAATCCAAAAATTTCTGTTTATGAGGGACGATGCGACAGAAGGCCGCAATATCATCTGAAAAATCAACCAAATAGGATAGTATTTGTGGGAAGGGAAATTGAAAAAGAATGGTACTTGGAAGTCGAGGCTACAAATTATTGTGACAAGAGTATGGGTAAATTTTACCCAAATAAATATAAAGAAGGCGATGTTATAACTGTTTCAATGAAACGACGAAGTCAAGTAATTGGAAATCATAACCGGCAACAACCTCAACAAAAAAATGTTACTATTTCATTTGAGGCTGGAAAAGGTGGAAAATTAAGAGATTATGATTCTAATTCTAATATATCAATCGAATTTACAGACCACGAATCAATTGTAAAGAAATATGCACCAAACAAAAAGGCTAATTTCCTATTTAAATTTGTTGGTTGGTCCCCAGAAGAGAACGGTAGTAAAATTAAATATATTGCAAAATTTAAGCCAGATATTAAACTAATTCAACGACTGTCTATTGTCGCCGTTCTTGCGGTTTTAATAATATCACTTTGCTGGTTTTTCTTTGGCAATAACAAGCAAAAACAGCAGCCACAACAACCGCCTTCTGTTCAATATATTGAACAATATACGCAAGGTGACGCTTTGTTGCCGGACAGTTTGAATGTTTATAAAGCCCAATTGGAAAAGGAAAGCAAGAAAGAAACAAAAGAAATCATATCTAAATTTGTATGGCGGAATCCACTTACTTGGTTCGATAAATCAGAAGAAAAAGTGACTGTACAAACAGATAGTGTTGCTCTGAATGTGTTGCAAAAAGTTGAAGCCGCGCTTGCTTTGCGTACTGCAATAAAAAATGGCGACTGCGACGGAATTAAACAATATTTAGAACAGCAAAACAAGTTTCGCGATGTCCTGCAAAAGGAAAAATTTTGTGATATGTTGACAAAAATTGATGACAGAGATAAATTGCCGATAGCAATTATTGCCGAAAAAATCGATTCTTTATCACAACGGCACGAAACTTCGCCGCCCAAGCAGGAAGAAGAACAACACAAAGTAGAAGAGAACGTTGAGCAACCAATAAGGCCGCCAAAACCAAACCAAACTAAAAAAAATGACGAGGGTGTTGCTTCCGATAAAACTTCGGAAATAATTCAATATCTGAAAGGCGGCGAGTTGAAAAAATCCAAATTGGAAGGCTATAAAAATCAGACAACAGACAAAAATCTAAAAACGAGCATTGATTTGGCTTTGAAGTTTTGGAAATTAGATGGGAATAAAAAGAATTCCTATTCCTCTTTTAGAGATTCGTTGAATCAAGACAACAATTTCAATGGAAGCGAATTAAAACAGTTTGTTGAAGAAATGTGCAGCAAAGACAAACCAAAATATCCCAAGGACATTCCGGGGGTAAATGCAGGCACAGTTAATACATTAAAAAAACTAAAAGAAAATTATAGATGAAAGCAATCAAAATCAGTCTATCAGTAGTCGTAGTAGCGGCAATCGCATTTTTTGTGATACGGTCGTTTGTGGACACAGGCAAGACAGGCGAAATTTCCTTGCCGGAAAACCAGTTTACAAATCGCATAACGCAGGAAATCGATTCGCTTGGCAAATTGCCCGAAAACAAGTTCTGCAAGGACTTTTACCGCGAAGTGAGTTATCACATCGACGATTACGCCAAGCAGGGGCGACTCGGTGCAAACGAATCGGAAAACAAACAGTGGAAAGAACACCTTACTAAAAACGCTTATTCGGCTTATGTCGGAAAGTTTATCAGTCAGGCGTTTTACGTCTTTCGCAATTCGGAGTGGAAAATCGACGACCTGAATTTTATCAGAAGCGAATATCAAACACTGCGAAAGTCGGAATTGCTCGAGAAAGGCAGTCCGGTGGATAAGGAATTTACTAAAATTCAAACCGTTCTCAGCAAGTACGATGAAATTACCGGCTTTATTTCCGCCTGTCGAGGCTTTTCGTATTCGTCATCCGGTTTGTCCGATCGTTTTCCGATTGCCGATATGCAAACGAAAATTTCGCGGGCAAGGCAATATTTGAGTAACAGTTTGGATAACGCATACGTTAAAAACTGTACCCGTTTGCATGATGAACTGAAAGAAGTTCCGCAGGCATTGTTCAGAGCGCACGTCAAGTATTTGGACAATAAAATCGCCAAATGGTCTAATATGTATTCCAATTACAACTCGCAAAGAGACTATGCAAACGATCTGTACAGACCGTTGAAAAGCGAGATAGATGCATTGGACAACGATATTTACAATGTCGCTAATTTCGACAGCGAATACAAAAGGCTGTCGGACAAATGGAATGAAGACAGTCGAAAAGCGTATGAATATTTTAGAAATTTTAGAAATAAATAAAATAAGGAGGATAAATAATGAAGAAGTTTATAATTTTAACACTGTGCGTGTGCTGTTACCCTGTTACATTTTCGCAGGATTTGGTTAAGGAAACTTTGGTAAATGACAGTTTGCAAAAACAGGTCATAAAGCCATTGCACGACAGCAGTCGAAGTTTAAATACCGCCCGTGCCGCCGAAGCGTCAAAGGCACAAGCGCTGAAAAAGGGAAAAGACGGCTTGAGTAAAAAAATAAAAAAATTGGTAAGCAAAAATAAACTCAAAATCGAAAGAGATACTTTGCAAAAACAAGTAGATCGCCTGACTGAAAATCTTACCGAATTGAATCAAAGAATTTTGGAAAAAGAAAAACAAATTGGCGAAGAAAAACGGAATGGGGAACAAACAGCCAAACAGGAAAAAGAAAACGGCAAAAATGAGATATTGGTAAATATAACCGATAGCTACAAAAATAAAAAGTTTGACGATTTGGTAAATTCCTCAACAAAATTATCGGTTCAACGCGATATGAAACTTGTCGGTAGCAATGAAGTATTGAAAACGGTTTTGTCCGATTTGGAAAAGTATTTCAATGCAAAAGAATTGCTTGCTCAAAAATTCGACGCCGCAAAAATCAAAGATGCACAGGCGCAACTAAACCAAATACAACAGCCATCCGAATCGCTCGACAAACTGAAAGAGAATATGGAAAATTATCGAACATTCAATGATGGACTCAAGGAAACCATAGAAAAAATTATTGAATTAGGTAAAGGCCAATCGGTAACGGGTGAAGAAATTCAACGGCAGAGATTCAACGAAATCCTTGCGGAATTTTCTTCATACATTTTTAATTACGATTTCAACTTTATGGATTATCCATATTTATCTGATATTGTCCTTGAAATTATAAAACGCAAACAGCCCGATCCTGACGCAAAAAAAATTCTTGCGAAACTTTCTTCATACATTTTTAATTACGATTTCAACTTTGCGGATTATCCTTATTTATCTGATATTGTGCTTGAAATAATAAAGCGCAAACAACCCGATGCTGACGCAAAAATTACGGATATATTACAAAAATTATAAAAAAGAATCGTGAAACGGATAATTATTTTATTTTTACCTGTTATTTCAGCCCTTTCGGCTTACAGTCAAACATATTTGCAGGACGGAGACCATTGTTTTGAAGCCGGCGATTATGTCTGTGCAGAAACAAAATACGAAGAAGCATTAGAATTTACAGGCAAAGAAGACCTGCCGAAAGTCGAGATAGGGCTTACGCGGGCGCGGCAGTGCGCCCGGTATATAAAGGATGCCGATGAGGCATTTGAAAAGGAAAACTACGGGGTGGCAAAAGAAAACTATCAAAAAGTCCTGGATTCCAATCCGAAAGATACAAAAGCAAAATTGCAACTGGAAGAATGTAATAATTTTTTGGCGACAGCAAGTATTCAAGAGGGGAAAACCTGTTTTGAAGAAGGTAAATATGCTTGTGCAGAAACAAAATACAGTGAAGCGCTCAAACTGGCAAGCGGAAAAAATAAACTGACTGCCGACAAAGGACTTGACAAAGCAAAGCTGTGTGCAAAGAGCATCAAGGCCGCAGATCAGGAATTTGAAAAAGAAGATTACAAAGCGGCAAAAGAAGATTATCAAATTGTCCTGGATACTAATCCGCAGGATGCATATGCAAAATCACGACTGGAAAAATGTAGCGAACTTATCAATCCCGCGAATATAAAGGTTTCAAAGGAGACTTTATCATTTTCTCAGTCAGGCGGAAGCGAGCGTATAGAGGTGGAAATTACCAATGCGGGGTCGTATTCGGTCGACGCCTTGCCTTCGTGGTGCACGAAACAAGAATATGAGGAATATTTCGTTATCAGTTGCCGTGAAAACGCCGGAAGCACAAAAAGAACCGACTATTTTACGGTTACCGCAGGAAATAAAAAAGTAAGAATTAATGTGGAACAAACAGGCAAAACTGTAAATCGGGCAGGAACTGCTACTGTCACAGCTACTCAAAAACCGGTTAGAACCCGCAACTGTTTTAACTGCCCGGGAACCAGAGATAATTGGGGTTTGACTTTGGGATATGCGGATTATGATAACGCCGAAGGTGTTCTGTTTGGGCCAAAATTTGAACCGCTGTTCAAATACGGTTTTGGACTTAACACGGGCATTAATTTTGAAGCCCGTTCTTATAAAATCTATGAAATTTATGAATTTGAATTTGACCGTTACACGATAAATATTCCTCTGCATCTGGAATACCGGTTGAATTTTTCAAAATGGTTTAATATGTTCTTTTATGGCGGATTAGGCTTTAATGCAGTTACTGATGCCGATTTCTCCGACTACTTATTACCTGTAACATTTGAATATGGCGGCGGATTCCGAATTAGCCACATTCAGTTTGGTATTGGGAAAAGTTTGTACATAGGCGATTTCAAATATATTGATTATTTTGGTCAATATAATTATACCTATCAAAACTACGCTGTTTCAATTTCTTATATGTTTTGAATATGAAATATTTACTGCCTGTCGTATTGATTTTTGTAAAGCAGCCCATACCCTGAACCTCATATCCTACCTATATTAAATTAAAACCAATTAACAATGTCTGACAATTTTAACAAAGAGTTTCAAAGAACGCTTGATGAGTATCACAAAGCAATAATAAAGCCCTTAGAGCACAAGAAGTACTATCTTGGCGTATCTCCCGATCATAATGAGACACATCCAGAATACACCATAATACAGTATAGTGGAGACTTTTCTCTGTTAAAGGACATGTACAGCGAACTCTTGTTCTATGGAGAATTTTTCCTTGAAGATGGCGTAGAGATGTTTAAGGTCAACAGAGAGTCTGAGGGAAGTAAGGTAACAGTCATAACATGTTGAAACATAAAATCAAAATATATTTTTAAAAAAATGTATTTTTATTTGCAGATATACAATATATTTGCAACAAAAATCGTTTATAGATAGTTAAACTTCTTAGCAGTTAAGTGTTTCTTATATAAAGCATCCGTCTTTTAGGTGTAATTTAATATTTAAGAATATGGACGTGAAAGTATTAAAAGCAATGGTACTGTATGTATTGAATAATGTACCGGACAAATGCATTGGTAAGCACGAGCTTTT
>JAISDH010000425.1 GCA_031264975.1 Bacteroidales bacterium | reverse complement strand
ATACCTATTGGATAAAAAGGGTTAACCCTTTTCGAAAAAGGGATAACCCTTTTGAGTAAAAAGGATAACCCTTTTGGGTAAAAGGGATAACCCTTTTTGAAAAAAGGATAACCCTTTTTGGGGTTGGTTTGAGAGGCATTTAAATGTCTTGACGTTCAATGGTCTTTGATGTTGCTTTTTTGAATGAATAATGTTCCCCACCCTGCTCGGCGTATCCTCCGTGCTATGTCAGGTTATACTGCACATGGGATGGTTTTGTGTATTACGGGTTGGATAATTTGAGGCGACCACAAGATTAAGGGCGACCGCAAGGGTCGCCCCTACATTAAACAATCATATCTGCATCATGGGCAATCGCGTAGGGGCGACCCTTTCGGTCGCCCTAATATGATTGTTGTTTTTTTTCAATCCTGTTCATCCTATAATCCTGAAAATCCTGATTCAGACAAAAAGCAACGAAAGGTAGAAGGAACGAAAAGATTAATCACAAATCATTATTGTTGTAGCTTACCTGTTTGCTGCCCTTTTCTTCCATTAACCAAAAACAGGGTTGTTCCAAGTAAATAGGAACAACCCTGTTAAATTTCGTACAGCAATTAGATACTAATGTTGTCCGTGGTTGTGATTATGGTCGTGATTGTGGGAAGGGGTTGCTTTTGTTCCTTCTTTCATATCACAAGGTTTTTCACTAGTAGCCGGCGAAGAATTTGCCGTATATCCTAACTTGTTAATTGCCGTACATAGATTGGAAACAGAAGTTTTCTCAGGATTGTAGACGATTTTTACTTTTGCCGTAGCCAAGTCATAATCGACTGTCTTAACGCCTTTTTCATAGGCGACTCCTCCTTCTATTTTATCCTTACATGCCTGGCATGTCCCATCTGTTTGAATAACTACTTCAGACCATTTTTCTGTCTGTTGAGCGCTTACGCTCATTGCTGCGCACATTACCAATGTAATGCAAATTGCTTTCAATCTGTTCATATTAAATTACTTTTGTTGATGATTATATTTTATTATTTTAAATTCAGTCGTATACCTCCATAACCCATAGCGCCACTGATTGGTCCCCAAATCATGGATGCGTCAAAATATTCTCCGAATGGATTTTCAGCAGCTACTATTGGGTTATTCTGTTTATAGTTCGTGAAATTTTCAACGCCCAGGTAAATCTCCACATATTTAAACTTTTTCGTGATTTGAGCATTAAAAGTCATAAATGTCGGCGATTGTTTAGGCAATTGGTATATTTCAGGATTCAAATAGGTATCGGGCAACCGTTGACTGCCATATAATTGAGCCGTAATGTTGAATTTCCACCTTTCATACCTCGTTGCGTAACTCAGATTCAAGATAGCTTTATGCTGACTTGCCAAAGGTTTGTCTCTCAATTCCCCATTAATGGTTTCTTTTATATTGTTGTAGCGATAGGCTGCCGTTATCTCCAAACTTCTTACCGGATAAAATATCAATTCTGCCTGCGCAGAATGAGAATATGATTTTCCGTTCAGATTGTAAAAATACACGTGTCGAATATCTCTATCTATGTCTACAATAACTTGGTTTACAAAGTCGGTATAGAAATAATCTACAATAAAGGAACATTCTTTGGTCTTCATTTTGAACGTCTGCGTAAAACTGATACCCATATTCCATGCTTCTTCCGCTTTAATCTTTTCTGAAATGACAAAACTTCTGGAACTCGTCATTAGAGCCGTATTTTCGATGTAAATATTGGGACTTCTATATCCTTTTCCCGCCGTAGCGCGCAGGGAAGATGTATTTGTCATTGCCCATTTAGCATGAATACGCGGCGTCCAAAACAAGCCATACAAACTGTTATAATCCAAGCGAAATCCCGCAATAGCGATTAACTTCTCCTTGAATATAAAGCTGTATTGTCCAAAAATGCCCGGAACCGATTCCAATTGCTTAAATGAACTGTCATTAAAACGCTCGTCATACATATCTACTTGATAACTCAGCCCTGCATTTATTTTATGCTGTTTACCTTTGTCGATAAAGTTTTCGTAATATGCGTTTGCATATCCGCTTATTTGTTGAGCGTCATACTTATTCAATCCATAAAAAGAATTGTATTGATGAAAAGTAAAAGAAGCAATCGTTCCTATACTTTCATCGGTTCCTTTAAGCAATATCCCATTTTTTGAGATAAGATTAAACTTGTGATTATTAATTCCTATTCCGTAATTACCGTTTGTATCACGATTTTCTTTTAAAGAAAAATGCTTTTGTCCACCCATGCGGGTATCGTAGAGGTAAGATACCATTGTTCTTCCTTCCACTTTTCCCGGCTTGCGATAATCCCAGCGATTCATAAAATTTACTTGCGTACTGAGCGGACGGTCTAAAAATCCGTCTTTATTATCGTCTAAACGCATAGGGTTGTTTTCAAAATGAAATAAAAACATGGTACTGGCATTTTCTTTAATCCCAATTCGTGTATTTGCGTTCAACTCCGTCTTGAGCATTGTATTTAAAAATACATTAAGATAGAGTTTTTCTTTGCTTGTTTCAGGTTTTTTATACTGAATATCAATCTGCCCTGTAATAGATTCGTAGCCGTTAATCACGGAAGCCGTCCCTTTGGAAATGTTAATAGATTCCATCCACGAACCCGGCACATACATTAGCCCAAAGGGAATGGAAAGCCCCCGTATATAAGGCGTATTTTCCATCATCAGTTGACTGTATACGCCTGCCAATCCGAGCATTTGTATTTGTTTTGCTCCGGTAATGGCGTCCGAATAGGAAATATCTACAGAGGCGCTGCCTTCAAAACTTTCCGACAAATTGCAACAAGCCGCTCTGCGCAAACCTTCTTCCGTAATTACCTGCGTCAGTATAGGTCTGCTGGAAATATACGTACCTTCCAAAGCGGTAACCGTAACCCCTTCCAATTCCTTTACATTACTCAAAATAATACGAACAGGATTGTTCCCCTTCTCAATAACGAGCGTATCGGATTCATATCCAATATAACGAACCACTAACAGGTTTTTGTTTTCAATGACAGGAAGCGTAAACATTCCTTTTTCATTGGTATAAACGCCTGTTGTCGTACCCAACCAATAAACGTTCACTCCCGGTAACGCTTCTAATTGTTGGGACTTGTTATACTCAAAAACAGTTCCTTGCAAATTCTGTGAGCAAATATAACCATAGCTGAGTATAAACACTATACTTAAAAAAATTTTCTCTCTCATTTTTATTACTACTAAATTAAATTAAAAATAAGTACAATACTATATTGTACAATAAATTACCCTCCCGAATTTATTTTTGCAAACTCAGGCGTAAAATAGTAGTTGATGAGAATATATAAGAAAGAGTTCGCCTCCCTGAATGAGCGGAGGAATTTTTTCAGGAAGAATTTTAGCTTCAAGTCTCTCACACTGCAACAGTTTCCCTTCTTCCCATAACAAATCAAATGAAATACTGTTACTGTCTGCCTCCAATTGAATAATTTTGTCATAGCGAAACGACAGATAAGAGGAATCAATTCTGAAATACATATACTCAAACAGACAGCATTGTTTCGCTTGAGTTGTCTGTATTTGGGAACATGTTTTCGGAGTTTCGCTATCCTGTTGTTCTCTATGACAACATGGAATATCTTCTTCATCTCCGCCTGCACATTCCTGTTGATGTTTCATCGTTTTTGCATGAGAACAACATTCCGGCTGCTGAAAAAGATAGATTTTTACCTTATTGCAATGGTCACAGGTCTGTATCAAGAAGCCAAAACCTCCACTATATGCAATAAAAAGCGCTAACATACATACTGATACAAACTTTCTAACCATGATTAATATTTTTTTGCAAAGATATACTTTTTTTTATTGGTGTATCAACTTTCTTTATTTTTTTTTGAGGGCGCAAGAATAAAGGGCAGCAGGCAACAAGCAACAAGCAACAGGCGGGCAAGCCAAGAAGGGCGAATGGGCGAATGGGCGAATGGGCGAAAGTAAGAGGGCAATAAGCAATAAGCAACAGGCAGACCAATGTCATCAAGTTAAGAGCTGAAAGCCCAATAATCAATAGCATAGGAGCAACGCCAAGTTATGGTCGGAAGGCGTAAAAAGCTCTGAAAGAGCGTAATCAACAGCGTAGGGCAACG
>JAISDH010000347.1 GCA_031264975.1 Bacteroidales bacterium | reverse complement strand
GATATGGCGGAAAAGATCGGGAACAGCCGCTTTGCCAACATGGTGGCCCTGGGCGCCATGGCGAAGCTCACGGGCGCGCTCAGCATTACTGAGATTGAGCCTATCCTGAAAAACTTTTTTACCCCGGACAAACACAAGTTCGTGCCCATGAACGTGGAGGCTATCCAGGCGGGGTATGAGGCGGTTTAGAATCGGCTTGTCCAAAATAGGAGTCATGGCGGCGCCGTATACACACTACAAGACAGATGAAAGAAGTGTTGACAAAAATATTTAGGCTATGGTCCGCGTCTCAATAAGGATGATTATGATAAAACCCAGCAATATTTTTTTATTGTAGCGGAAACCAGCCATTGCGGGCGGTAAACAGATAAAGGAGCATACTATGAAAAAGACGGGTTTTGGTTTTTTGGCAGTGGTTCTGGCATTGGGGCTGACTTTTGGCGGTTGCAGTCAAAAGCGTAGCGGTGATAGCGGCGTCCGAAACATAATTGATATGAGCGGCCAAACTATCGCTGTTCCAAAAGTTGTCAACAAAGTACACACGGATTGGATATCCGGGTCCATGCTTGTTATGACGTTGGGAGCGACTGATAAATTAACATGTGTATCCCCGTTTCTGGATGGCGATTCATTTGCATGGGCAAGGCTGATTATACCCGAAATTGAAGATGCGCAAAAAAGTATGCTTGCAAACGTACAAGGCGACGCAATTAATGTGGAAGGCGTATTAGCGCTTATGCCAGATCTGGTCATTACGGACAGATTATCACGTGTAGAAATCTATGAAAACGCCGGATTACCGGTGTTACTTGTGAATCTTGATAATTATGACAATTTTAAAAAGGCGATGCTTATCATTGGAGAGGCATTAGGTGAATTTGAATTCGCAAAGGCAAACGCCTATAATGACTATATAAACAGAAATATTGAAATGGTAACGGAACGTTTGAAAGATTTGGAAGAAACCGACAAGCAATCAATATATTATATGTATTCAACAAATTCAGGGCCGAATTGGGCAACAGTTGGAAGAGGTGAAATCCAAGAAAGATGGATAAAAATGGCAGGCGGAATATTCGCCACAGAAGACCTTGATGGAAGGGTGGAAGAAGGCATAAGCACAGAATATATTCTTGACAAAGACCCGGACATAATAATTATTGGGAATACAGATCAAGCTGCGGTTTATAACCAGTTAACTACAATGGTGGAATTTAGCGGTCTTAAAGCAGTAAAAAACAACAGCATAGTGCGGAATCCGTTTGGAATTTTATCGTGGTGCAGGACAGGGCCAGAGTACGCTATGCAAATGGTATGGGCGGCAAAATTATTACACCCGGCATTATTTACCGATATTGACATAGAAGAAATGGCTAAAGATTTTTATTTGGAATTTTACAGTATGAAAATGAGCGATGAAAATATAGTAAAAATATTGCAAGGAGAGTCTCCGCCAACGAGGATTGGCAGGTGATAAAGAGTGCAAAAGGTTATGCAATATTAATTGCATCACTTTTGATATCGCTTTTTTTTATTATTGCGATCTCATTAAGTGTTGGCATATATGGCGTTCCTTTTTGGCAAACGGTCAAGATTATTTTTAGCTTTTTTGGCAGTGAACAAACATGGACGAATACCATGGAAATCGTCATTATGAATGTTCGTTTACCTCGTGTTATTGCAGCCGTTTTAATCGGTTGTGCACTGGCAATCGCTGGCGCAAGTTACCAGGGTGTTTTTCAAAATCCATTAGTTTCACCTGATGTTTTAGGCGTTTCGGCTGGAGCGACAGTTGGGGCGGCGACAGCGATTTTGTTTGGGTTCAGTCATTATCTAAATATGGTATTTGCTTTCTTGGGCGGTTTGCTCGCGGTTGGGCTATGTATGCTTTTGCCCGCGCTAACCGGAAAAAAATCGATACTGGCGCTAGTGTTATCCGGCATTATTGTAGGCGGTTTCCTAAGTTCAATTTTGGGACTCATTAAATATTTGGCAGATCCCTATTCACAACTTCCGGCAATCGTCTTTTGGCAAATGGGCAGTTTATCTAAAGTCACTTATTCCTCCCTTGTCGTTGCCGCTCCTTTGATTATTATATGTTGCGTATTTTTATTTTTAATGCGTTGGCGTATCAACGCATTGTCATTAAACGACAGAGAGGCGCAAAGTTTGGGAATACATTTATTCAAAGAACGCAGTTTAGTCATTGTTTTTTCAACAATACTAACAGCGGTTTCGGTTAGCATAAGCGGTACTATTGGGTGGCTTGGTTTGACTATGCCGCATTTTGCGCGACTGATAGTGGGTGATAATAATGTCAAAGTGCTTCCGCTGGCAGGAATAATAAGCGCTATTTTTCTCATTGCTGTTGATCTACTCGCACGAAATCTTACCGGAGCGGAAATACCGTTAGGAATTATTACAGGTTTTTTGGGCGCGCCACTATTTGCATTTTTACTTATCAGACAAAGGAAGATTGGTTAGCCATGGGGGATGTTGTTTCTATAAAAGACTTAACCTTCGCATATTGTAATCAGAAAAATACTTTATGTGAAATCAACGCACAAATTCACAAGGGTGACTTGATTACGCTTTTGGGGCCGAATGGCGTGGGAAAATCAACATTGCTTAATTGCATAACAGGATTGCTGCCAGTTCAGAAAGATACTATTAAGCTTAATAATCATGATATTATTTTATTAAAAATAAAGCATATAGCTCAGACTATTGCCTATGTGCCGCAGATAATCCAAAACAACTTTGATTATACCATTTGGGACTATGTAACACTAGGACGAACGGCACATAAAAATATATTTGAACAACCATGCGAAATGGATTACAAGATTGCTGGTGAAGCATTGGACAAACTAAACATTAGACATTTACAGACAAAGTCATTCAATGAAATAAGCGGTGGCGAGCAACAGCAAGTATGTATTGCTCGCGCAATAGCACAACAACCGAAACTGATTCTTCTTGACGAGCCAACTTCAGCGTTAGATTTCGATAACCAGATCAAGGTGCTTAATTTAACAAAAAAACTCTCTGAACTTGGATACGCCGTACTTATGACAACCCACAATCCCGATCATTCTTTATTATTGAATAGTACCGTGTGGATATTAGGTCGAGATGGGCGGATGACTGTTGGATCATCCGATGAGCTTATTACTGAAAAGACTCTTCGCGGTTTATATGCTTCTGAAATTTATGTTTCCGAAATATTATCTGCCAACCGTAAAATATGCTTTGTTAATAAACTTTAAGGGAAACGCAGATGCGCCTGGTTGCGATACGAAGTTCAACATAAACAGAGAAAAAAAGGGGCTTGGGTCAATCTAGCGGAGCATGAAGGACGCTCCCACCACCCCGGCTTTGCTTACCCTTACTCCCTCGGAGCGGAGCAGTTCGATCTGCAGTTCTTTTCCGCTCCCTTCTTTTAGGGCGATCCGGCCGTCG
>JAISDH010000295.1 GCA_031264975.1 Bacteroidales bacterium | reverse complement strand
TTTAAAATTTCAAGGTTATCCCCTAATATCAGTTTGTTTATGCACATCTTATTCTTTTATCTTGATATTATTAACGAGCGTACAAAGTTACATATTTTTCATACATCAAAATTTATACTGTGCGCAGACTAAAATTGTGATATAAAAACAGAAAAATTGTAGATACGCGACGCCTTACGCCTCTATATAGCATTGTGCCGCGCGTGGTATCGTTCTGTATATCGGCATGACGTCCCCTGAAAAAAACAGTCTTCATATTACAATCATTTCGGTTCTATTTGTTGAGTAATTGCAAATCGCAAAGATGTTTGTAAAGGTCGTTTGTATGAAGTAATTGTTCATGCGTCCCCTGCCCTACTATCTTACCTGAATGGAGAACGATGATTTTGTCGGCATGTACAATTGTCGACAGACGATGTGCGATGATGATAGATGTTTTATCCTTTAAAATCGTATTCAATGCCATTTGAACCACCCGTTCCGATTCCGTATCCAAAGCGGAAGTCGCCTCGTCCAAAATAAAGACAGGCGGATTTTGAAGTACGGCTCTGGCAATTGTAATTCGTTGTTTTTGTCCGCCGGAAAGTCGGGTTCCTCTGTCTCCGATATTGGTTTCAAAGCCATGTTCCAACTTGGATATAAATTCGTAAGCGTCGGCAATCTTTGAAGCGGCAATCACATCCTCTGTAGAAACGTTTTCCATTCCCAATACGATATTGTTATATACGGTATCGTTAAACAAAATACTTTCCTGCGTTACAATGCCGAACAACTTCCGTAAACTTGTAATGTTTAATGTCCTGATATCTTTTCCGTCCAACAATATTGCTCCAGAAGATACGTCATGAAACCTCATTAGTAAGTCCATTAAAGTAGATTTTCCAGCGCCGGACAGTCCGCAGATAGCCAACATTTTTCCCTTCTCTATTTCAAAACTGACGTCTTCCAAAACAGGATTACTTTCGTAGGAAAAGGAAACATGCTCGAAAGATACCCTATCGAAAAAATCATTTACATAGACGGCATTCGGTATTTCGGTAATTATTTCTTCTGCTTTCATCAATTCGCTGATGCGGTCAATGGACGCAAAACCTCTCTTGAGATTAGCCACTGATTCGGCGGTGGTTTTTGCAGGATTGATAATCTGTACAAACATGGCAATATAGGTGATGAATAACTCAGCAGAAAAACCGTTGGCTGCGTCCAAAACCAGAGAACTGCCATATAACAGAATGCAAATAACGGTAATTATTCCCAAAAACTCCCCGACAGGAGGAGACAAATCTCTCCTTCTAAACATTTTAATGTATAATTTATTGTAGTCCTCGTTATACCGTTTAAACTGTTGATATATTTTATCAATAGCATGAAAGGCTTTGATTACGCGAAGTCCGTAAATACTTTCTTCTATGGAAGAAGTCATAATACCTTGTTTTTCCTTTGTTTCCTTGGACACAGTTCTCAGTTTACGCTGTATTTTGTTGATGACCAAACCCGCAACCGGAAGCAAAATCAAGACGAAAAAGGTGAGCTTATAGTTGATAAAGAAAAGCGCAAATAAATAAAATACAATGGTCAACGGCGTTCGTAACAATTGTTGCAGGGACTGTAAAATAGAAACGTCCACATCCTGTACATCGTTAATGACACGAGAGATAATATCTCCCTTCTTTTTATCGGAATAATAAGATAAAGGCAAGAGTAATAGCTTTTCATAGGTTTGGTTTCGATATGTTTTTACTACGTCGGAACGAATAAAAGCCATTATCCAAATAGCACAGTAGTTGAAAAATTTATCCAGAAAGAAGCATACAAATACCGTTAATACCAAGAGCAACAGCGCTTGTATTATGCCGGAGAAAAGAATAGTCTGACTGATGAAATATTTCAAATAAGCAATGATTCCTTCCGAATTGAATATAAAGTCGGGCTTTTCTTCCACCAGCGGTATTTTATCAAATATCAATGAAAGAAAAGGCGCCAACAATGCAATAGAAAAAACAGAGAAGACAATAGAGAAAATATTAAATAAAGACACACAAGCCAATTTGAACTTATATGGCTTTAACAGGGTGAAGAGTTTTTTTAAATCGTTCATCAGTCTATTTGCCTTTCAAAGGTTTGTCCGTTAAAGATAAAGCGCGTTTCAACAATGACGTTTAACTGCTTAAAGATATATTTCAACTCTTGCGACTTATAGGAGAATAGCGTTGTGAGGATTTCTCCGTCGGTATAGTTCATAAAAAAGTATTTCACATCACCGCCAAAAGCGTCGTAATCAAAGAATAGTTCGTCATCTCGAATCTCCAAAATGGTAGAACCTTTAAAATGATTCTTATTGCCGTAATTCCCCATGAAATTGGCTAAGTATAACGGATTCCCACTTTCGGACGATAACTTGTACAAAGACATGATGCGGCTTCGCGAAAAATTAAAATCGCCTTCACTATCATCGTCTACATTAAAAATAGAACAAAGTCTCCCGTTTGTTCCCATATATTGAAAAACACAGATATTCGTGTGCATGTCAACTCCCAGATATTCTTCCCAAGAATAAACGTTAATGGCTTTGTCGTAGGAAGATACCCGTTTCAACAATTTATGTTTCAAAGGAGACGTCAGACTTTTCTTATCCATTAAAATATTTGTCAGATAATGTACAGCCATATAATTCAACGAATCAATAACATTATAAATACTCTGTCCTGTACATGTTTTCAACAGGTATATTGTATCCAGAATATTGTAGAAGGTTTTCCGTTTGGCTTCAAACGAAGTCTCAGGAATCACATATTCTGCAATTCTTTTCCGAACCTCTATCGGATTACTTCCCGAAATGGTAACAATATCATTTTCGGTAGAAGTATCATTTTTTGCGATAGAATAAATATCAATAGGGTCTTCTATGTTATTTTTATCCGCAGGCGTACAGTTTACGACAAACAAGGCACATAACAAAACAATCACATAAATGATTGATTTTCTCTTATACATGATTTAAATTTAAATATCCGCAAAAGTACACATTTTTTTGCAATGATTAGCGGTTAATTGAGCGAAAGGAAAGACGGCAACAAGCAACAGGCAGCACGCAACAGGCAGGCATGCCAAGAAAGAAGAGCAGCAGGCAGCAAGCAAGCAACAGGCGGGCATGCCAAGAAAGAAGGGCAGCAAGCAACAGGCAACAAGCAACAAGCAGGCAAGCCGCGAGGAGAATTTGTCTGAACTGTGATTTATTTGATTTAAATGATTACCATGATTTTTAATCCTGTAAATTCTCTAATCCTGCAAATCCTTATTCAGACAATTTCATTGCTTGCCTGCCTTGCACCTTGTCCCACTTATAGTCCTACGATTGTAACCGTTTTTCCGTCTGCAATATGTTTTTCCATGTAGATTTTCTTTTCCCATAGTATTTCTGGATTCCGGTCGAAAATGGCAAGCCAGCCTTCGGTTAAGCCGAATATGTCCATGTAACGCAGAGTTTGCTCTACGCCTTTTTCGCGCGACTTTTTGCCGCGCCATATTTTAAGTTCTATAGGATATTTTTCTCTATTATAAAACACGCAAAGGTCGAGCCGCCCTGAACCTGCCGCCATGTCGCGGATAATCCAACCGTCGCCATTGACAACACGTTGCAGGAATGCCATTAGAATTAGATGCGGAGCAGCTTCTTTATAGTCAAACTTTTCGAGCCAAATAGCGCTGTTCTCTCTCCAAAACTGCTGAAAGTCGCGCATTAGAAAATTCATGTCAATACGTCCGTTTTTCAAATAGCGGGGGAGTTGATATTCTTTGCTATCTCGCAACAATTGCTGTTGCATGCTGTTGGTTAATGTGCGGGCGATGACTTCGGCATAAATGGGGTTTGACGGACCCAATCGTTCCGGAGTGTCGGAAATTAAGCCCAAATCCTTGACGTACATGAAATCGTCGGATAAAGTATCGAAATCATGTTCTCCTATGATTATGGGTTCAATTATTCTGCG
>JAISDH010000247.1 GCA_031264975.1 Bacteroidales bacterium | reverse complement strand
CAGTGTTTCTTTTTGCCTGTCGCAAAACAGATTTTCTGAGATATAGCCTTTGATCAAAAACGGATTTTCCTTTTTCTTCATTTACTTAATTTTTCAGCAAAGGTAATTCTTTTTTTAACACACTATCTGTTTTAGACTATCTGTTTTAGATAGTCTAAAACAGATAGTCGCATATTATACACTATATGAATACTTTACAATGAAGAAACAGTTTAATTTTACTCTTAATTTTTCGTATTATATGCCAAATATCACAACTTGTGATGAGGCATTTTTATCTCTCTTTTTTCCATTCCGCAAAAGAGGAACTTTTGAGGTATTTCAACATCGCTCTTAAATTATTTTTAGTTTCCCATTCCTTTTCTATATCTTTTTTTGTGCAAATCGCTTCATAAAACAAATTCCCTTTACTATCTGCCTTAACAGCGGTATATTTAAACCCTAAAAACGAATTTAATAATATTGCTATGCTGTTATATGGAGACATACCTGCTTTTAATATCTCAAAACCAGTCGAAAAAAATAGAAAATCAAAATATGTAAAATAAAAATCAAGCCCTCCTCCATTATCCTGCAGGGAAGGATTTCTGTATAAGCCAATTTCAGCAATACGTTTTTCTTCGTCTATATCTGTAATATTTACAACTCCATATGGCTGTTCATTTTTATAGACAAGCCAGTAATAACAATCTGTTCGCTGTTTAAGAGAAGCGATAAATTTCAAATGATTTTCCCAGGGAATCAACTCTGAATTGTACATCCATTTCCTGACATTGTTATGATTACGCCACATCCAAATCATTTCTTTTTCTTCTTTACTGAGAAGAATAAAATTTTTATACTGGTAATTCCCGTGTTTGTAAATTTGTGATTTATTTATCATATATTTAAAGTTTTAAAATATTCGATATATAGACTTGTATTACAGCAAACAGATGGTGGAGTATTTGTCTCCCGAAAGTTTATATTATGAATATCGAATGAATGCATATTTGATAATGAATCCAATCCGTAAATAAACCTGTTCGTTTTCAAATACTCATAAAATTCTTTCTGATTATTCACATAATGCCCCGCTGCTACCCTTGAGCCACAAGCTAATGCTTCGAGACAAACAGTACTTGCCGACAAAACCGCTAAATCGCAATTTGAAAAGAGACTGGCAACTTCCTGCGCCGAAATGGCACGGTGGAAGACTATACTTTTACCTGTATTATTTTCAATTTGCGAATGATATGCTTTTCCCGCAATAGCGTCTATTTGCAAAACATCAGGTTCTGACAAAAGCATATTTATTATCCTGTCCGTTAAATGGTACGAGTCAACTCCTCCGAAAGAAACAACTACATTTTCAATTACATTTCGATGCTTTTTATTCCTGTTTTTTAAAGAAGCCTCAAGAAAAGGTTTTCTTAATAATGCCCATTCCAGCCCTAAACACAAGCGCGTATAAGGCTCTACGGAAAAAAGCGCCGGATTATCAATCCCGTGATTTATAACTATGTCAGCGACATAGTGTTTGTCGTGCATATCATCTATGCAGACCAGTTTGCATCTCTTCGTTTTTATTTCACGCTGATAGTCTGTTGTGAAAAAATAATTGTCCAGTACCACAATTTCATTAGCTTGCAGCATAGAAAGAAAATCTTCAAAATGAGTCTCGCTGTTTAAACTCACGAAAGGACAAATGTTCGACAACTCATTTTTCTGATAATCTGTTGGGTTTACAGTTGCAAAAGAGACGTCAAAGTCATCCTTGAGCATGTCAGCCAAAGCCATCGAACGGATGAAATGTCCGTAACCGATGTTTTGTCCGGCATCTGCTCTGAAAACGATTTTTTGTTTCATTGTCTTTTAATTTTTAGAACGATATGTTTTTTTGCTAACATTTTCAAATACTTTTATGGTGACCTTTATGGTGACCTTTTATGGTGACCCTTTATGGTGACCTTTTTATCACTTTCCAATAACCGCTCTTGTTGGTACCAATACGCTCAAGTAAGCCTTTATCTTTGAGTTTTGATATATTTTCTTTTATCTTTCGAAGTGATATCCCTGCAATTTTTGATAATTCATCTAATGTAATATGAGAATTTTGAATAATACTATCCAACATCAGTCGTTGGGTTTCAGTAATCTTTACAGTGTCCTTCCTGTCGTTTACAGTGTCCTTTTCTCCGATTTTTTCATCACTATTTTTGCTAAGGGTATCATTTATTTTCCAATAACCGCCTTTGGCAAAACCTGTGCGTTCAATGATTCCTGCATTCTTAAGATTGGAAATATATTTTTTTGTATTTCGCAGATTTATTTTTAAAATATTACTCAATTCTACCAGAGTGATATTTTTGTTGCTTTTTATTTCCTGTATAATGATATTTTCTTTATCGGTGTCCCTATTGGTGTCTTTATTGGTGTCCCTATTGGTGTCTTTATTGGTGTCTTTATTGGTGTCCTTATTGGTGTCTTTATCGGTATCGTTTTCTGTCCCCTTTACAGTAACCTTATCCGAGTTTTCTATCCCCGATTTTATTCTATTTGTTTCAATCTTTACGGCATTTTCTGTTTCTTCTTCATTTTCGAACAAAAATGTAACATACGAAACATCAATACTATTTTCGAAAACAACTTTAGTTTGAGTCGATTTTTCCCATTTGACGCCCGTTATTTCAAATGCCTTACCTTTTTGCGAAACACCCAAAACAATCCACCCACCGGCAGTATTGGAAAATGCGGAAACTGTTTCCCAAATATTTTTTGGAAGTTCGCGGGATGCATCTTTTACTTCGAAATCATCCCATTCTATATCCGATAGTCGTTGTAACAAAACTTCTTTAGTCATGATATTTTCTGTGTATTTCTCACATTATTCCATTTCCAAATCATACCTGTAATTTTGGCACAAAGATACGGTATTTTTTACAAGTACCGTTTGTTTATGCCATTTTATTTTCATTTTTCACTGCCTTTTCTGCCAGCCAATATTTCCAATACAGTCTGAACGTAATTTTTCTCAAAGATACAAGTCTGTATTTCAGTACCTGTACCAACCTGTTCGATAGAGGACGTGCCAGAAGCGGGTTGTTATTCGATTATATTGTTTTTTGCATTTGTCCGACTTCTACATGAAAGATAATAAGCTTATATTTGCTATTTTTTAAATATTCCGTTGTACAATTTTACTGTTTTTGCACAACAATTGTGAATTTTTATTAAGAAAATCCATAACCGCTTCATTTGAAATCGGCGATTTATCATATAATTCATCATATATGACCCTCATCAGCTCATAATCTTCCAGTGTGTCAATTGTTAAACGATACGTAGCTGTTTGATTAGCATCATTGTTAATCGTAGCAATGTTGATAATGTCAGGATTTTTATAAAAAAATGGCGTGACATGCTCTTGCCATGATTGCTCTGTAGCATTATTATATGCCAAAGTTAATGCTTCCCATGTAAAAACTTCCGTTCCTGTTCCTAATGGAAAGCCTTGTGTGTTGACATAATCACACTGCTCATCAATGAGCAGTTGAACCGCTTTGTCGATAAGTTTCCAGTCAACCAAAGGATTATCGCACGTCGCCCTAACAATTATTTGAGGCAAATATTTTTTTGCACATTCGTAATATCTTGATAAAACATTATTTTCATCGCCACGAAATACCGGAATCTCTTTTTCCTTTAGAAAATACGATAAAAAATCGTTTTTATTGGTATCCGGAATTGCAAAGACAACTTTATCTATTTTTTTTGACAATAATAACCTGTCATAAACATGTTCAAGAATCGTTTTATTGTCATCTCCCAATATATTCAATACTTTATTGGGTAGTCTCGAAGATGTTAAGCGTGCCTGAACGATACACAAACACTTTATAGCGTATGATTTCACCATATTGTCCATCCTCCATCAACTATAATATTTTGACCGACTATATATTTGGACGCTTCAGACGCAAGAAATACAACTGCTCCTTTCAAATCTTCGGGATTTCCGATTCTGTGTGCCGGATTTTTTTTTGTCAAATGATTTACGAAATCAAAGTTTTTTTGCACCGTCGGTGAAGGAAATGTTCCCGGCGAAATGCAATTAACATTGATATTGTTTTTAATCAGATATGTTGCAAAATATTTTGTCAACTGAATAACTCCAGCTTTTGAAGCGCCATAATCTGCCGGATTGAAAAAGGAAGAACATCCTCCTTCATATATTGAAAAGTCGGGAGAAACAATGCCATACATGGATGATATATTAATTATCGAACCTCCTCCCGCCTTCATGATGGGTACAATTTCTCTGATACACTTAAAGACGCTTCCTAAAACCCCGGCAACACTTGCTTGCCATTCTTTATCAGTTATTTCTTCGGGAATTTTTCCTCCACTTGCTACATAACATGCATTATTCAATAATACATTGATAGCGCCAAATTCATTTTCTACTTTTTTGAAACAGTTTTGAATACTTTTTGTGTCGGCAATATCTATCTCGGCAAAATGGTAATTTGATTTGCCAGTAAAAATACTGTCGAATTTTTCTTTAGAGCGTCCGGCAACTACAACAGTTGCTCCAGCTTCATTCAATGCCTCAGACATGGCTCTTCCAAGGTGCCCATATCCGCCGGTAATAATTGCAATTTTATTTTTTAATGAAAACGAATCTAAGACATTCATATCAATTCCAATTTACGGGATTCAACAATTCCTTTTCCTTAACCTTGATTTGCAAATCTATGATCACATTTTTTTGTGAAGCATAAATGTTGCTTCGAAGCTGTTCACTATTATCCACACCTGTCAACACTCCATCTATATGCGGATTTTGAAGATTATACCCCAATGCTATATCTTCAATGCTTAGATTTTTTTCTTTGGCAAAATCATCAAGAAGCAACAAATATTTTTTCAATGGCTGCAAACGTGCCGGTAATGTTTCTCTGTCTTTATAAAAAAGTCCTTGCAAAAAAGTAGAGCGAACATGAATTTCGACTCCTCTTTGCTTTAATTCTACCATATATGATTCGAACCGGCGATCAAATACATTATATGGAAATTGGATAATATCAAAGCAAATATTATGTTTGAATAAATATTCCAATTCATCCGGAGAATATAATGAAAAACCTATTTTATCTACTTTTGCATCATTTTTCAATGCTCTGAAATCATCCCAAATAGAAGAATTGTCCTTAAAATAACTGAAATGATGTACCATATAGCCATAAACATGTGATACTTTCAACCGTTGCAGAGAACGGTTAAAAACGTCTTTAACTTCACCTGAGTTTTGAGGATATTTGGATATAATTTGAAATTGAAACGCATGATTACTTAGAGTTTCTCCAATAATGCTCTCGCTATCACCATAACCGTACGAAGTATCCAGGCATTTTATCCCCGATTCGTATGCCATGTTTAAAATAGTGCAAACTTCCTGTGGCTTTGTTTTTCCATGCAGATTATTAATGCCGTAATTCAAACCGAACTGTACGGTTCCTAAAACAAGTTTACTTTCATTATTACAAGAGGTAATAGCAATATTTTTCATATTACAAATTCCTTTACCTTTTCAATTACATATTCCTGTTCTTCGTCGGTCAAAGCCGGATACATCGGTAAACTTAAACAGTGCCGATAGAAATCTTCCGCCACAGGCATGTTTCCCATTTGGGTACCCGATTTTTTATAATATGGCTGCAAATGTACCGGTTCGTAATGCACCTGCACCTGTATATTGTTTTTTCTAAGATGATTATATAATCCCAAGCGGTCTTCTACCTGTATCACATATAAATGGTAGGCATGGAATACATCGGTAGAAACCTTTGGCGTAATAATACCGGAAATGTTTTTAAACGCCTCGTTATATCGCGCGGCAATTTCCTGACGGCGTTTCAAACCTGCATCTGCACGTTTCAGTTGCGACACTCCTAATGCCGCCTGAAAATCGGTTAAACGATAATTATAACCTAATTCCAGCATTTCGTAATACCAGCCGCCATGGTTTTCACTCAATAAATCGGGATTTTTGCTTATTCCATGGGTACGGTACAGTATTAATTTTTCGTAAAGTGATTTCGAATCAGTCGTAATCATTCCTCCTTCGCCCGTAGTAATATGTTTTACAGGATGGAACGAGAAGCAGGTAAGTTCGGCAAATTTTCCGTTTCCGGCAAACTGCTTTTCTCCCTTGCTGTCCGCAAACCAGGCGCCGGGAGCATGACAGGCATCTTCGATAATCCACAAATTATATCTATCGGCTATTTCCCGTAATTTTTCGCCATGAACAGGATAGCCGGCAAAATCTACAGGAACAATTCCTTTATAATACCCTTCGGGTTTGGCGGCAAGCATTTGTTTTAACTTATCCAAATCAAGCAAATAACTGTCTTTATCAATGTCGCAAAACGCTACGTTTCCTCCACAATATCTTACACAATTGGCAGAAGCGGTGAAAGTTGTCGGAGTAACAACTACATTGTCTCCGGATTGCACGCCCGCTGCCATTGCAGAGAGGTGCAATGCAGCCGTACCATTGGAAACTGCCACTGCATATCGCGCCCCCACATATTTGGCAAATGCATCCTCAAATGCCGCAATTTCAGGTCCCTGTGTCAGAAAATCGGATCGCAATGTTTCAACAACAGCCCTAATATCTTCATCAGTTATACTTTGTCGTCCGTAAGGAATTGGGTTCATACTTTTACTGAAAAATTAGAATCTACATATTTTCTTATCTTTTCACGCAGTGTTTCAACAGTCTCCCACTGTGTATTTGTCCCTGAATTATATCTAAATCCGGGCGCTATAAGTTGAGCATTGTAATGTTTCAGATATTTGTCAAAATCCGATCCGGAGGGCAAAATGGCATAATATTTATCAAACTCGATAGTGTTGTATGAATCGCTTTCGGTTATCATTTCTTCATGCAACTTTTCTCCCGGACGGATACCTACATATTCGAGTTTTGCATCGGGAGCAATTGCTTTTGCCAGCACTTCAATCTTATATGATGGAATTTTGGGAACAAAAATTTCGCCTCCCAATCCATTCTGAATAGCATACATTACCATTGCGACGCCTTCTTCCAGCGAGATATTGAACCGGGTCATATCCTTGTGAGTAATCGGAATAGAACCTTCGTCCCTTTTCTTCATGAAAAAAGGAATAACCGAACCGCGCGATCCCATTACATTTCCATAACGGACAACTGAAAATCGCAAATCCCTGTTGCCCTTGATATTATTTGCCGCTATAAAGAGTTTGTCGGAACACAGTTTGGTTGCTCCATACAAATTAATCGGCGCTGCAGCTTTATCTGTTGACAACGCCACAACGACTTTTACATTCGTAGCCAATGCTGCATCAATTACATTCTGAGCGCCGCCGATATTCGTTTTGATACATTCGTCGGGATTATACTCTGCTGTGGGAACTTGCTTTAAAGCAGCAGCATGGATGATTACATCAATACCTTCGCAGGCTCTTTTCAATCTCGCCGTATCACGAACGTCTCCTATAAAAAAACGTACATGAGAATATTTTTTTGAAGGATAATATTGTGCCATTTCAAACTGTTTCAGTTCGTCGCGCGAATACACGACCAGACGTTTAACATCGGGATATTCCCTTAAAATGGTCTCTACAAACTTTTTACCGAAAGAACCTGTCCCTCCGGTGATTAAAATGGACTTATTATTCAGCATAATTCATACAACGTTTTCCTAAAATCTATAATCACAAAAACTTATTTAATCAGGCGCAAAGGTAACGTATTTTTTTAATTATGAATTATAATTGACACCACACAGGAATCTTTGCCTTGCTTTGCGAAATTTATTTTTTTAATTTTACCTTAATCAAACATTTATTCACTACTATACAAACTTCTTCCGACAACCGCATTTTATATATTGCCGCAAGCATAATGCTTCCGACAATCAATGTACGGTAAATGCCATCAACAATGGGATTTGCACTCCAATCGGGCAATAAAAAATAATTAATGGCAAACAGGCTTATTATAAGGATAATTTGTTTCAGCAAGTTCATCGTGTAGGGATTTCCTTTGATTTTGTACATTACAATCCATTGCTGCACGCTGTACGATAAAATGCAGGTAATCAAACTGGCAATGGCG
>JAISDH010000244.1 GCA_031264975.1 Bacteroidales bacterium | reverse complement strand
AAGGCTATCATTATGCCTGAAGTCGGGCCAATAACTTCTAAACAGAAAATTATTCCAGCTTTACGTAATGAAAAATTAAAAATATGCTGGTCGGGACTTCACATTCCCCGTAAATCTTTGAACTTATTGATAGAAGTTTTAAGTAACTCATTTCATAAGGATGGCATCGAATTACATATTATAGGAGAAGGCCCATGTACAAAAAAATGGAAGAAATATGCAAATAAACTTAAATTGGATAATCTTCAATGGTATGGATGGGTGAAAAGAGAAAAAGCTGTTACTATTATGCAAAGCTGTCATATTTTTGCTATTACAAGTTTATCCGATGCAAACTCTACTGTTTTAATGGAAGCTCTGTCAGTCGGATTACCTGTCATTGCATTGAATCATCTTGGTTTTGCAAATATAGTTAATGATACATGCGGCATCAAAATTCCAATTCATTCAAAAAAACAAGTTGTGACGGATTTTGCGAAAGCCATAGATTTTCTATTTGAAAACGATGACGTTCGTGTGGATTTGGCTTATGGCGCATTGAGGCGGGCACAAGACTTTACATGGGAGAAAAAGGCGGAAATTATAAACGAAATTTATAACAGGGTAATCAATCATGAAACTGTATAAATTCAAAACGTTCACTACTTCCTGTTATTTCCCTTCGTTGGGCAAAGACCGGCAATATATGTACGGTTTATACAGCGCTTATGGAGGAATAACAAAAATATACTGGTGGCTGTTCAGAAACTGTAAACTCATCAGATGGATCAACCGTATAGATGAAAAAGACTTGGATTTTCCCTATACCTTAATAAAAGAGATAGACGGGACAGACGCTTTGATGTCGTTTAATACGGGTCATCCCGGAGAGGAGCAAAAAATTTCCATTTTAGGCTATGACAACCAAATCCGGCAGCCTTTTTTCGTAAAGTTTTCCCAAAAGCCGGAGGCTATGGAATTAAGCAGGAATGAGATTAATATCCTGAAACAGTTGTCAGGTTCGGGCTTTACACCGGCATTGCTGGCAGACTGTATAACGCCCGAATATGTTTATCTGAAAACCGAATATGTCAAAGGGAAAAGACTTGAAAGTACAACATTAACAAAAGACATTACAGCATTAAGCATCCGGTTATCTCAATTGAGTTTAACGAATAATACGGATACCGGCTTACAGGCCTCAATGTCGCACGGAGATTTTTGTCCGTGGAATTTTTTAGAAAATGAAGGCGATTTACGGTTGATTGACTGGGAAATGGCGGCAATCCGTCCATTGGGATACGATTTGTTTACCTATATTTTTCAACCGGCTTTTTTACTTTTTCCAAAAGAATCAATTGAGAATATTATAAAGAAAAATACAATCTGGATTGACGGCTATTTTAGCTCATTCGACATAAAAAACTGGATTGATTATTTGATTGCTTTTGCCGATGCAAAATTATCAATGGGAACTCAAAATAATAATATAAAGTTGGTGAAATATTACCAGCATTACCAGCAATTAAAAAATTATGCAGAAACATTATGATACTTATTAATAAAATCATGTCCAGGATATCTCGTGAACGATTTTTCCCGAGTTTAATAGGCGCTTTTATCCACTGGGGTTATTTCAGTAGAAAAAAAATGTACAAATGTTTAAGAAAACACTTTGACAAAATAAATGGAAAAATGTTGGATTTTGGTTGTGGCTCTAAACCATATAAATCAGAGTTTAAAAATGTCAATCAATACATTGGTGTTGATATAGAAAATGAAGGTCATGACCACGTAAATGAAGATATAGATTTCTTTTATGATGGGCAAAAGTTGCCATTTGCATCCGAAGAATTTGATGCGGTCTTTGCAAACGAAGTTTTGGAGCATGTGCCTAACATCGAAAATTCTTTGTCTGAGATAAAAAGAGTTCTGAAACCTGGCGGGCAATTGTTACTTTCAATGCCTTTTGTATTTCCTGAACACGAAATGCCTTACGATTTCAGACGTTTAACAGTAAATGGTATTAAACAAATATTGACAGAATCTGGTTTTGAAATAATTGCGATAGAAAAATCCGGGAATTTTGTTGAAGCTATTGCTCAATTGATAATGCTTTATTTACATGATTTATTATACACAAAAAACAAATATGCGAATGTGATAATCAATTTGCTTTTTATTTCTCCAATATGCATAATTGGTATTCTGTTGAACTTTATTCTGCCCACAAATAAAAGTCTTTATATTGATATGGTTGTGTTTGCAAAAAAACAGATATGAAAATTCTTATCATTCACACGGCTTATCGCTATAAGGGCGGAGAAGACAGCGTAGTTGAATCCGAAAAAAAATTATTGCATGACAATGGGCATGATGTCCATTCTTTGATTTTTAATAACCCGGACAGTCCGGTAAAAGCGCTGTTGATGTTTTTTATCGCCCTGTTTAATCCGGTTTCGTATTTTAAAGTGAGTAAAGCAATAGAAGAATTTCAACCGGATGTAATTCATATTCATAACTGGCATTTTGCGGCGTCTCCATCTGTTTTTTGGGCTGCCCGAAGAAAGCATATTCCGGTTGTACACACTTTACATAATTACCGTTTGCTTTGTCCATCCGGCATATTGTTTCATCAGGGGAAATTGTTTTTAGACAGTTTGAAACAAGATTTTCCATGGAGAGCAGTTAGAAAAAAAGTTTACAGAAATTCCGTGTTCCAAACATTTTGGCTGGCTTTTGTCGTTTGGTTTCATGAGAAAACAGGAACATGGAATAAAGTGAATAAGTATATTGCATTGACGCTTTTCGGTAAAGATTTATTTGTCTCTTCTAACCCCACTGTTTTTACAAATAAGATAATTGTTAAACCCAATTTTACTTATGGTGATAAATCTTTCAATGTAAAACGGCAAGCGGATTCTTTTCTCTTTATTGGTCGTTTAAGCGAAGAAAAAGGCATGGATTGTTTACTGGAGGCTTTTAAGTTAACAGGATTAAAATTAAAAATAGGCGGTAACGGA
>JAISDH010000213.1 GCA_031264975.1 Bacteroidales bacterium | reverse complement strand
TCCAATATCAATCGTTCATTTTTCATATATTCATCTATATTTATTCTTTTGAATATTTGCCTGCAAAGATATACTTTTTTTTCATACATTTTGTTTTTCTACGAAAATATTTTCAAATGGGCATTATTTTTTCAACAAAGTCAATAGACGACTATCCTGTTTAATCTGTATTTTTACCTCTGAAACTCCTGATAATTTGTTTTATAATGTATTGGCTTACATAGAATTATTTTTCGTTTCGGCGTTGAAATGAGTATAACAATTCAGGAAATGCATGTATATTTTTTCCACGTTGGGTATAGCGTTTTCGCTACGTCTGTTTGGTCGTTCAACAATTTTCAAATCCGCCATCCTGAATCTTTTTCTGGCTGTACACGCTTAGATTGATTACAATAATTGAAGCAATTGATAAAATAATTTTTCTCATAATACCATAATGTAGATTAATATTTTTATTTTAAACTCAATTACTTTCGCCTTCAGGCGAAAGGTTGGTTGTCGCCTTCAGACGTTTAAAGGCTTACACATCACCAATTATGCACTATTGTGTAGGAGCAGACATGCCTTACCCACTACTCTACTCCTCAACGCTTTTTTTACTAAAAGTCATCGCCTAAAGTCGATGTATTTTTCCCCAGAAGGAGACATTAAACAGTATTTTGAACTGAGATAAAGCATACGCTTCGGATATGCCTCGCTGTCCAAGTTTGTCGGTTGTCAGCAGAAAAAGACTAAAAAGACAAGCCTTGATTGAGAGCTTGCGAGAATACTTCCGTCATGAATAGGGCGATGTTCTACCTTGTTGATTTAATCCTTTCAAGCCTTATTTTATCTCTCCTTTGTTTTACAGAGCAAATAATTGCAAAATTTATTAATGTCAAGTTTCATTAAGCATGATGAGGATTACCTAAATCATACTGTAATATAAACATATCACCAATCTCCTTGACCATTTTTTTGGAGAAAACGATAAGACGTCGCATAGTAGAAATCAGGAGAACTACTTGGAAAGAATAACGAAAACAGTTCGTCTATTTTTTGATCTGCCTGTTTCTGTTGTATTTTCTGCTATTGGTTTTGTGTCGGCGTAACCTTTGTATCTTAACCGGTCTGCCTTGATATGGTTTTCGATAAGATAATTATATACTTCTTTTGCTCTGTTTTCGGATAATATCAGGTTGTCTTTTCTATTTCCGATGTTGTCGGTGTGTCCTTGTATTTCAATAGTAACTGATGAATTATCCGTCAGAAAGTCTATCAGAATATCCAAAACAAATTTAGAAGCCGAAGTCAGTTCCGAAGAATTTGTTGCAAAATTAATATCATTAATCTGATATGATTCTCCCGTCTGAATGGATTTCATTTCAAAATCATTATCGCTTACTACTTGAGACCCTTCTGCGGCTAACTTTCCCGATTCTATGTATTTTGTTTCGTAAGCATATCCCTGTTGTTTTACCGTCAATAAATAATCATCATTCACATTATCTATAATGGTTGAATATCTTCCCGTATTATCGTTTATCTCAATAGATTCAATTTGTTTTGTATTGATATTCTTCAATTCAACGGTTGTTTTTACATCTTCGTCAATATTGTTTACTTTTCCTTTGACCAGGATTATTTTTTGAGGTCGAGCTTCTTCGTATAAATCAAACTCACAAATATTCCAACTGTCAGCGAGGCGATTTGTGGCGAAATATGCTTTATTGCCCAAAGTATTTACAAATAAACCGACGTCGTCTCTTTCCGAATTAATCGGATAACCGATATTCACGGGTTTTGTCCATGAACCTTTGTCCGATAAACGCGAAACATAAATATCAAATCCTCCTAAACCCGTAAAACCTTTGGAAGAATAATACAATGTTTTATTATCGCTATGTAGGAAAGGCGTTTTTTCGTCTTTATCCGTATTGATAACATTTCCTATATTCTCTGCCTTTTTCCAATTCCCGTTAATGTCTCTGATAGAAGCATAAATATCATATCCTCCGTACCCTCCGGAACGGTCGCTGACAAAAAACAATGTTTTTCCGTCAGCGCTTATACAGGCTTGCGATTCCCAGGTATCGTCTCGATTGATTGCTTTTCCCAGATTCTGAATACGGCTCCATTCGCCGTCTTTATATTCGGAAAAATACAAATCACAATTGTAGTACGTACTCATATCGTTTTTTACAACGTCTTCGCAACGAGTAAATACCAGATATCTATTATCAAGCGTAATTGTAGGGGAACCTTCATTTTTTGTCATGTTAAAAGGAGGAGGCATGGGCGTACCAACCGAGAATGAACCATCCTGCAGACGGGAACTGACTGTAAATATTTCCTTGATTTCTGTCTGCTTTGTCTGATATTCCTGTTTAACAACGATTTTTCTTCGGGTATAAAACATATAATCATCATCAGGGGAGATTGTTCCCAAATATTCATCTTCTTCGGTAGACATTCCCTTAACAGGAACAGGGTCGAAAGGCACCGGATTGCCATATAATTTCTCATATACAATGGAATATTCCAAAAACCATTCCGCTTCTTCCTGTTGATTGGGGTTTTTGATTTTATCGGGGTCTTCCAGAAACAATTCCAGATGTTGGATTGCTTTTCCATACTGTCCGATAGAATAATATAACTTTCCCAAATGCAAATAGGCAACAATATTGTATTGGGGACAATGTTCTACCGCTTTCTCAAAATAGTTAATTGCCGTTTGAAATAAGTTATCTTTCTTTTCTATTGGCAGTTCCAGTCTACGCACTGCCTGCATACCCAAATGAAAATAGGGGGCTGCCCAATCTTCCTGTTCTTCGATACATTGCTTGTAGAATGATGTTGCCTTATCGTTTTCTCCCTTATTTTGAGCGGTACGGGCTTGCTTGTATAATTTTTCTGCTTTCTTACTAAATTCTATTTCACAAGGATATTTAGGCTGTCCTTTCACGGACAAAATAACAGCAAAGGACAACGCAATTAAAACAGATACATTTATTTTCTTATTCATTTTTCAATAAAGATAAATCAATTCTTAATTATAAATCTGCAATCTCATATCATCAATCAGTTTTGCCTGATATGCCCGTAATGGACTGTTTGCTTTACTGTCCATCATTGGATATCCATTTAAGATATTAAATGATGACGCGCATGTTTGGCACTTCAACTGCAAAGTAGCAGGGTCAAAAATGACATATCCATTATCTTCCCAATCGTAAGGACAAGCCCTGTCATAAGCACAAAAATTAGACATGTCCATCCGATAAACGACAACTCCGCTGATACCGCCTGTAAAATATTCATACCCACCTACATGGATTAAATTAGTTGAATAAACAGGTATGGTAAAATTAACTCGCGTATGCGGTATCGTAGTGCCCCCTCCTCCACACGAAATAAATAATAAAGAAATCAAACAAAATACAACATTGATTTTTACCGATAAATACTTCATATAATTATGGTTTTCTTATTCCACGTTTAAAACGGGAAAAATGAAAATAAATTGTTTTTTCTTTAACGGGATTGTCTGAACTGTGATTTATATGATTTAAATGATTACCATGATTATTAATCCTGCCCATCTTATAATCCTGCAAATCCTGATTCAGACAAAAGGAATGAAAGGCAGCAAGCAACAGGCAACAAGCAACAGGCAGGCAAGCCAAGAATAAGCACGCAGATGACGCAGATATAAAGGATTTTCGCAGATAATCTGTGCTTATTTTTTAAAATCTACGATGTCTGGGCGTCTGTTGGGCGAAAGCAAACAAGTATTAACCACTAACCGTTAATCACTATTTACATCCTGCTTATCCTATAATCCTGAGAATCCTGATTCAGACAAAAAGGAAGCGAAAGGATTAATCATTATTTTCGTGGCTTGTTGCCTGCTGCTTGTTGCTTGTTGCTTGTTGCTTGCTGCTTGCTGCTTGTTGCTTGCTGCCTGCTGCTTGTTGCCTGCTGCTTGTTGCTTGTTGCCTGCTGCTTGCTGCTTGTTGCCTGCTGCTTGCCCCTTGTTTCCTTTATTTCATTCCGTCAGCCACCGTTTTATTCCATGTTTTTTTTGTGAAAATTCTACGCCGATTTTTACTACTTTTCTGGGGTCGGAGTTGTAGGGGATGGCGTAACCTTTTTTGTTGATTTGTTTTAGGGCGTCTTTGGCTGAGGCGTTTTTGTCCATTTTGAACTCAAAAATGTAGATGTTGTTCGCTGTTTTTACTACTGCGTCGGCACGTCCCTCGCTACTCTTGACTTCGGTTTCCACAAATTGTCCCATAATCGAAAAAATCAAATAAAAAACATGTTGATAATACTGTTCATCGCGATGTTTCTTCTTTATAGC
>JAISDH010000203.1 GCA_031264975.1 Bacteroidales bacterium | reverse complement strand
AAGTAAATTTACTTTTTCGCATTCAATTCCGCCTTCAAACGTTCGATTTCCTGACGCTGGCGTTCCACTTCCTGCATCTGTGCTTCAAATTCTGCGTGATGCTGTTGGTCGAGGGCGGCAGCGAGGTCTTCGGTGGTGAGCGGCATGAAAAATGTCGGTTCGTTGCCGAAGCGCGGCTCGTCGTTTACATGTTTTAGGAACGACGCCTTGATGATAAACTGTTTGCCATGTGAGCCGTCGGGCATGCGAATATCGTTGTGCAAGCGGGTGGTCAACTGGCGATAGACTTCCATTGTTCCGTCGGCGGCGATGATGACTATCAGGGCATTTTTCACTCCGTTTGGCCATCCGTGTACTACCTGTGCGGCGTTTTCACCTGCCGACTGGTCAATTACGACGCGGATAAAGTCTTCATTCACTACTTTTACCTTGACTTCTGCCACTACGTCGGTGGCTTCGGTGCGGGCGTGATGTCCGCCGGTTTCGCCGGGCAGCAAGAAACCGAGCAGGTGAACGTCGTCTATCGTCATGACGCCTGCTGTATATTCTCCGTAAGCCCAGATTCTTGCCTCAAGCAGGCAAAGCCCTACGGTCGATTTTAGCAGCGCATTGCGAAGCGCCCGGTCAGCCTGCGAGCCTGCAGTGGTACGGCATTTGTTTACAAGTACTTGAAGCTGGTCGCGGTTGTTGCTAAGCTGCGAAAACAAGTGGGCAGGCATCGTCCACGTCGGCTGGTGTTCGGTGACAAGGTTGACAAGGTTATCGATACTGCTGAACTGGTCGTCAATACTACCGTGCCACCGTCGGACGCCTGCAAGGACGCCTTCCGTGATGTTGCCATGAGCTACTGCGCCCAGCGCGAAAGCGAGCGTAACGCCGCTGCCGGCTACCGATAGAAATCCTCCGTCGGAAAAGGAGGATAAAAACATGTTTACATGGTCAAAAATCATATTGACCGAACTGATTAAAATTTCCATTAAAGTGTTCATATTTCTGTATTTTAATTGATTATTATATTTGAGTTATTTATTTTTGTATGTATATCTGAAAAAAACATGAGAGAGATAAAAAAAATCTCCCTTGTAACAGGCGTCATCTCTGATGAAACAGGTTTCATCTCTTGTGAAACGAAGCACGTTTCTCCTGAACTTTTCATAATTTCTTTTCTGAAATGGATTTCATTTCTCGTGAGATGAGTTTCATTTCTTGAGAAACAGGTTTTATCTCTTATGAACTGATTTTCAAAAACCGATTTTTGGGTTTCATCTGTAGTGAGATTTTTTTTATCTCTCTTATGTTTTCCAACATTTTTCATTAAAGTAATTACTTGAATTAAAAATTTATTCATTGTTCTTCTTATTTAAAATTTAATGTTGCAAAGGTAACACTAAATGATATAAGGTTACTTTCTTCTGCGGCTCTTTTTTCTTTGCTGTCAGGTTCAATTATTAACTAAATATCTGTATGAGAATAGATAAATAAAAAAACGAACATATAAATAAAAAGAAAAAGAACAGGTAAAATCTTACACATAGAGTAATTTCCTGACTATATCGTGTTATACTTTGCGCGGTTTGATTTTGAGCATTGCCCATCAGGGCATTCATTTTTTTTCCATTAACATGTTTCCCCTATGGGGAAAAAGAGACAAGCGGGACACGTTTTTCTATTGATATGATTTTCCTAATGGGAAATGCATAAAAATAGACCGCGTACAGTATAATTTTCCCAGCTACTTTTTTTTATCCTGTTCCTCTTCTAATTCTAATCCTGTAAATCCTGATGCAGGCAATTTTTCCTTTGTTGCTCCTTGTCCTTCGCTATCCTTTGTAAAGCATAATCAGGCACTAATGAAAGAAAATAAGGTAAAAGGGTTACAATGTTAATAAAAAATGATAATTTTGCACTCGGAAAAAAACTTTTCAGGAAAAAATTATATGGCATCCTCAAAGAAATCGAAAAAGAAACCTACAAAGAAATCCGCAAAGAAATCGAAAAAGAACAAGTCCGTAATCAAAAGAATAATCGGCTGGTTGGGAAAGATTGTTTTAATTTTATTTCTATTCAGTATCTTACTAACAGTTACATACAGGTGGGTCAATCCTCCTGTTACTCCGTTGATGCTTATCCGCAAAATAACAGATAAGGCGCCCATTCAGAAACAATGGGTAGATATTGAAGAGATATCGCCTCATTTAATTGCTTCTGCTATTGCCGCTGAAGATAATCATTTTCTGGGTCATCGGGGGTTTGACTTTGGCGCGATTGAAAAAGCAATAAAGGAACGGGAAACCGGTAAACGAAAACGGGGCGCAAGCGGAATTTCACAACAAACAGCAAAAAATGTATTTCTTTGGGCGAACCAATCATGGATAAGAAAAGGAATGGAATGTTATTTTACGGTTCTGATAGAATTGTTTTGGAGTAAGGAACGCATTATGGAGGTATATCTCAATGTGATTGAAATGGGAAAAGGCATTTATGGATGCGAAATGGCGTCTCAAATCTACTTTCACAAAAAAGCAAAGAATCTCACCTTGCATCAAGCGGCGCTTATTACGGCATGTTATCCCAATCCCCGAAAATGGAACCCTTCAAAACCAACTAACTATCTAAATGGTCGCGCATCTAAAATTGTTCATCTGACAAAGCTAATCGGGAAAATCAGTTTTGATGAAGAAAATATCCAAAAAGCAAGAGAACGGTACCAAAAGGATGAAAAAAAACGAAAACATAAAAACAAGCAAGGATAAGTCCGTTTGTTTATTCTGAAAACAAATATCATTCTATTGTAAAGACATTATGCCCGTTTTCTTTCAGCATTTGCATAGCGGGTTGATTCTGCATAATATGACTGCCCCAATAATTAAAGTCGTAAACAAAAGGTTCTTGAAACCATTTGTCAATATTCATCACAATGGTTGCAGTGGCTGTTCTGTCTCGCTTTACTAAAAAAGACTTGGGCAGAGATACATAAAAATAATTATCCACAAATCCAATCAAAGAATCTATATCACGGGTGTTTCCCCTGTAAATCTGCCCTCTTCCCAGATGAATGTTCAAAGGCATTGTGTCTGCTTGATAAAACCAACCGTTAAGCATCATATAATGATAGCCTCCTCCGAGCATTTGCGTCCAGCCCATATTGGATTCGGGGGGATTATTAAAGCGATACGATTGATTATCTTTTTCATTAAGTCCAAAAATAAACCCTACAGAATCATACAATCCTTCCGGAATGTTTTGTGATATATCCCATACCAGCGTGTTTTTGTATGACAAATCAACATAATGAATCCCATTATCCTGTTCAATATTTATCTGAGCGCCATTCCTGTACAGGCGGAATGAGGAAATAAAATATTTTATTTCGTTCAGACGATATTTGTTGTTCGCCGCATTGGTATAATACTGCATGTCCAAAACAACTTTTGTATTGTTGATTCGGTGGTCAAAATTCAAAGAAAGAAAAATTTGTTTGCGAGCAGGTTTCTTTTCACAACTGTAGAGTAACATTCCTGCCAATAGAAATAAGGAAACAAATAATGTGTTTTTTAATTTTTTCATTTCATTAAAATTAAAAGTCATTCGGGAAGTTCCCGAATGACTTTGTTTATTTCGTACCAACTATAACTAATTCACAACATAGATGGAGGTTCTATCAATAACAGAAGCCAACATATCTTTATATTTTTGGTCTAAGGTTTGTGAAAATTGATTACACATTTGATTAATCTCGCGAATGGAATAGAGACTTCGATTTAATTCTCCGGAAACAATGTCGGCTTTCCTCCCTTTGAATTTTCTATAATAGGTAATCTCTTCAACCAGTTGGTCAACATATCTGTTATAATAGGTAATTCCTTTTTCGATTGCTTTTGGCGTATCGCATGTTAAATAAAGCCTTGCAATATAAGTATAATCTATACCCATATAAGGAACAGTCTCTTGTGGAAACCATTCATTATATTTATCAAGCACAAGTTCTAATGAATCCATTTTATTTTCCTGCGCCAATGCTTCCGCTAACCGAAAGAAAAATATTTTAAGGTTAATTGTCATTCGGGTATAATCCTCGCTTAGGAAAATATTCTTGTCTGCATATTGCGAAAAATCATATTTATTCATCAAATCATTATAGAGAATATCCGTATTTATCCTGCCGGTAAAAGCCCTTGACATAGGGTCTGTAGAAAGAATGGGAACCAAACGATAAACCATTCCTTCGCTTTGAAAATAATCTTGCAATCCAAAAAAGGCGCCTTCTCCCGTTGTCGCAACATAATAAATGGGTCGTTCCCAATTGTTATGCGCCAAAATATCCATCATCGCAATATATGCTTTGGAAACCAACATGATTGTATCTTTTCCATTATCAAACCGTATCGCCGAACTTGGCATTTTCCATACGATTTTGTCTACAATCATGTCCGATAATTCAGGCGGAACCGTACCGTTTGCCAATACCTTTTCCTTATCTACATCCATATAAAAATCTATTGTATTAATCAACGCATGACGTCTGTTATTGACCGGTTTGTAGATTTCCTGCATGACATTTTTTATATTCTGCGGTTCTTTAATTCTATTATTAGCTTGCAAAACGTCCCGACAACCCGCCTGATACATCTCTTTGGTCATCTTTATCGGAACAGGTTCTCCATCATAAGCCTTACGTTTGGCTTGGTCAATATACCAATCTGTCCCCATTAAATTTAAGTTGCAAACACGAACGTCGGTTCTAATTCCTTCCACCTCCTGCAAATACCACAAAGGGAAAGTGTCATTATCCCCATTGGCAAACAAAATGGCGTTTGGCGCGCAGGAATTTAAATAGGCTTTTGCTGTTTCCAAAACCAAATATCTTCCCGAACGGTCATGGTCATCCCAATTTTCAACGCCCATGATGAGCGGAATCCCTATACATACCACTGTTGACGCCGCCGCGGCTGAAGTTTTGTTTATATATTTTTTCAACAGGTCGTATATCGTATATACTCCTAATCCTATCCAAATGGCAAAGGCATAAAAAGATGCAGCAAAAGCATAATCCCGTTCTCTCGGCTGATAGGCGTACATATTTAAGTATATTCCGATGGCTATTCCTGTCATGAAAAACAACAACATTACAATCAAACCATTGTTCTTGTCTCGTGAAAATTGAAAATACAATCCTACCAATCCCAAGATAAGCGGTAAGAAATAATATTTGTTATTCCCTTTGTTTTTCATGTGGTCGGGCATATCTCGCGGTCCTAATCTGGCTTCATCTATAAAATTGATTCCGGACAACCATTCGCCGTCCAATTCAGTTCCATGTCCCTGATTCAAAGTTTGACGACCTGCAAAGTTCCACATGAAATATCTCCCGTACATGTACCACATCTGATAACTGAAAAAGAACTTCATATTCTGAACAAATGTCGGTATATTAGGTACCTGACGACCATTAACCATCTTTGTATCTTCACCGGTTATTCCTGCCCAATGTTTATATTGACGCACGTTTACATCATCCCTGTTCCACATTCGGGGGAAAAAAGTACAATAGTTTCCGTCATATACGGGAACTGAACCTGTTTGAGGGTCTCCTATTTCATATCGTTCCTTGATTTCCAAATCTCCATATTTCCCTTTCGCGTTTTCGATAAACTGTTTGGCGTCAAACTTAGTAAAAAACGATTTGATATTTCCCGTTGCTCCGGTTACAACATATTTTTGAACATAAACAGGAGAACCGTCCTTAACATTTGTTTCAGGCGTATTGTAATACTGTCCATATACCAGGGGATTGCTGCCATATTGTTCTCTGTTCAAATAGGAAAGCAAAGCAACGGCGTCTTCCGGATTATTTTCATCAATAGGCGGATTGGCATTTGACCGGATTGGCAACATTAAAAAGGTAGAATATCCTATCAGAATAAATACCAGAGAAAGTAATCCCGTATTAAGCAATCTTTTCCGCTTCCTTTCCGAATAGTATAATCCCCATACCAGTAAACCGGCTATCAACAGAAAGTAGAAAATTGTACCGACATAAAACCCGGTATGCAACGAATTGGTAAAAAAGCGTTCAAACAAACTGGAAAACTTTACAATATAGGGAACGATACCCCACAAAATAATTCCAACCAATACAAACGAAATGAGAATCGACCAAATAATCCCTTTGGTTGACGGTTTGTACTTGCGAAAATAGACTACAAGAACCATGGCGGGCAAAGTCAGCAAGTTCAACAGGTGAACGCCTATTGATAATCCGATGATGTAGGCTATCAAAATAATCCAGCGATAGGAATAGTTTTCATCTGCCACCTGTTCCCATTTCAGTATTGCCCAAAACACCAACGCCGTACATAAAGACGACATCGCATAAACTTCTCCTTCTACCGCCGAAAACCAAAATGTATCGGAAAACGTATAGGCCAAAGCGCCCACGATTCCACTGCCAAATATCGCCAATACTTTTGAAGAAGTTAGTTTACTTCCTGCTTTGGACAAAGCTAATTTTTTGCCCAGCATGGTAATAGACCAAAACAAAAACAAAATAGTAAACCCGCTACACAAAGCAGACATACTATTGATACAAAACGCTACTTTCGTAACATCGCCGCCTGCAAATAATGAAAAGAGGCATCCTATTAATTGAAAAGTAGGCGCCCCCGGCGGGTGTCCTACCTGTAATTTATAGGCAGTGGCAATATATTCGCCACAATCCCAAAAACTCACTGTGGGTTCTGCCGTCGATATAAATACAAACGAGGCTATCCCACACATTATCCATCCCAATACATTGTTGATAATTCTATAATTTCTAATCATAATTTACTATTCTGTTGTTATATTAAACAAATGATTGTTGTCTTTTTTATCTTCTAATAATGATTTTTAGTTGTTACAAAAAAAATCGTACAAAGATATAAATAATTTTCGTGTCTCCAATGATAAAGGTAAGATTAATGTTAGGAGGCAGGATGTAGGGGACAAGAAACAAGGGCAAAAGGGAAATTCGGCAACAGGCTGCAAGCAACAAGCAACAGGCAGGCAAGCCACGAAATTGTCTGAATCAGGATTTTCAGGATTACGAGGATGAGCAGGATGAGCAAGATGAAAATATATGC
>JAISDH010000005.1 GCA_031264975.1 Bacteroidales bacterium | reverse complement strand
TCCCTACAGGCATTAATTTTTCTCGCTACTATTTTTTAATCCCGTATATCCTCTAATCCAAAAAATCCTAATCCCGACAATCTCCTCTTCGTGGCTTGCCTGCCTGTTGCTTGTTGCGTGTTGCTTGCTGCCTTTTTTCTCCTTCGCTCTCTTTCTTTAGTCTTCGTTAATCATTTCAGCGTATGTTGGCAATTGTTCTTGCAATGTCAGTTGGTCGTTGACTTTTTGGTATATCAATTCTTGTTTGCCGTTGAAGAGGATGATGTATTTGGCTTGCAGGTTGGTGTTATATATGCTGATTTGGTGCAGGGTTTCTTCGGATAACTCTACGGTTGGGGCTTTGCATTCTATTACTAACAGACAGGTCTCTTTGAAATACACAACAATATCATAACGTCGAGATACTTTGTGGTAGGTTACCTTCCTTTCCACAGAAATAGCAATGGGCGGTACCTTTAATACATCTATCAGGTATAGAAGATAAGCCTGCCTGACTGCTTCTTCCGGCGTACAGGTAACAAACCGACGACGAACAGGGTCGAAAATTTCTTTTTTCCCTTTTATTATCCGTATATGCGAGCCATTAGTCAATTTCCAAGAACTTGTCTATAATCGTATCAATCAATATACTCTCAGCTTCGGCTCGATAGTTTTTCACAATACGGTGACGCATCACCGAATGAGCTACGGCTTTTATATTTTCAATGTCCGGCGAAATCTTACCGGCTAAAACGGCGTGACACTTTGCCGCAATAATCAAGTTTTGCGAACAACGAGGCCCCGCTCCCCATGCCAAATAATTATTTGCCCAATCATGCGCGGAAGGCGTATTTGGACGGGTGATGGTGGACAATCTGACGGCATATTGATACACATTGTCCGCTACAGGAATGCGTTGCAACAATTTTTGATAGTATACAATTTCGTCAAGGTCAATTACCTGTTTTGGTTCGTACATGTCGCCACCTATTGTGGACTTGACAATGTCTACTTCTTCATTAAAAGAAGGATAATCAAGGTAGATGTTGAACATGAAACGGTCAAGTTGCGCTTCCGGCAAGGGATAGGTTCCTTCCTGTTCTATCGGATTTTGCGTTGCAAGGACAAAAAACGGATTCGGTAATATGTGCGTAACCCCCGCAATAGATACGCTCCTTTCCTGCATGGCTTCCAATAGCGCAGACTGGGTTTTGGGAGGCGTTCGATTGATTTCATCCGCTAAAACAACATTGGAAAAAATTGGTCCTTTGACAAAACGAAACTGTCTGTGTTCGTCCAAAATTTCAGTACCCATAATATCGCTGGGCATAAGGTCGGGCGTAAACTGGATACGGTTGCACGACAGCCCTAAAGCCTTCGCAATGGTGGTTATCATCAATGTTTTTGCCAATCCGGGAACGCCTATCAATAAAACATGTCCTCTGCTGAATATGGTTATAAATATATTTTTTACTACTTCATCCTGTCCTACAATGACCTTGGACGTCTCTTCCCGCAATTGAGCATACTTCTCGGTAAAGCCTGTAATGGCTTCTTTGTCTGAATTAAATGTTATCATATTAAAATCCTGTTCTCTATTTAATGTTTTATTTCCCATTCTTTTACAAACATACAATTGTAAAACTCCGGATTAATTTTCACATGCGTATATTTGGTTTTATTTTTTGCCCACTGAATCAACGTTTTTTGTTTTTTCTCTTCGGTGGCGGCATTCTTTATTTTCTCATAATCATCTATCAGGTTTGCCTTATGTTCTGCACGTTTTGCTTTTAAATATAAAATACGATAGGCTTGATTTCCATTTTCGGTAATCATGGAAATAGTTCGCGTATAATCTCCCGGAATCATGTCTTCTATAACGTACAATATTGTTTTATCGTATTGGTTCAAATGTTCTTCTTGAAAACTGTAAGACGCCGTGAAGGGATTAACAATCATACCGCCATTGGTTTTTCCGGGGTCGTCCGAATAGAGCAAAGCAGCAGAATCGAAAGGCAAATGCGTTGTTTTCATCAGATTGTAAATACTGTCCAGAAAATTTTTAGCGTCCAACATGGCTTCGGGAGACGGTTTCGGTTTGATAAGAATATGCGCTACATTGATGCGTTCCCCTCTACGTTCCAACATCTTTATAATATGATAGCCCGCTTCGGTTTCTACAACAGAAGATATTTCTCCGGTTTTCAGGTTGTAGGCTGCCGCTTCAAATTCGGGATATAAATCGCCTCTGTTGGTAAAGCCGATTTCTCCGCCTTTTAACGCGCTGCCGGGGTCTTCGGAGTACATGCGCGCAAAGGTACTAAAGTTTTCGCCTCTTAAAACCCTGTCCCGAATATTTTCCAGATTTTGTTTGATAGCAATCTTTTCAGCGTCGGAAATGACAGGCTTTTTTACAATTTGCGCTATCTCATATTCAACCGGAATAAGCGGAATGCTGTCCATGGGAATGCTGTTGAAATAATCTTTTACCTCCTGATTGATAATATTTAAGTCCGAAGTAAGTTTTTTCTGCATTTCTTCCGATAGATATTCGTCCCGCATTTGTTCTTTGGAATCGGCTTTGATTTCGGCAATACTTTTTCCGTAGTATTGTTCCAATTTTTTAGCGTCTCCGCCTATTTGCGTAATTTGATAGCGTAAATTATAGTCTATTCGTTCATTAATTTGCGCGTCCGTAATCACAATACTGTCCAATTCTGCCTGGTCTACCAGCAACTTTTGAAATAAAAGCTGTTCCAAAATATCGCATCGCAATTGTTCTTCATCTTCCATGGTCATAAAGCCGGAAGAATATTTAAATCCCTGCAAAGCATACTCAAGGTCGGAGCGAGTAACAATTCTATTGCCAACAGTAGCAATGATTTCATCTATAATATTTTTATTTTGGGCAACACTGCCGACGCCGGCAATAAAAATCAATACAAATACAATATGTTTCTTCATGTTAAGATATTTGTTGGGTTAACGAATTTAATATAACAGTATTTCACCTGATTCTCTTACTTTATTAACCGATGCTTTTCTGAGTGAATCAAGCAGGGTGATACGGCGTTGTTGCAGAATGGATTTGATGATATTCTCTCTTTCGATGTTCAGGGGCGAATAACCTTCGTTGATTTTGAAGTCTAAAATTTTTATCAGATAGACGTTCAAAGAATCGGTGATTTCGAGCGTTTGATTTTTGTCGAAAGATGGTTTTTCTGTCTTCATTGGGATTTCCTTTAGTATATCGTCCAGCAAAAGCCAGTCGTCCAGCAAATAAGAATTTTCGGTATGGCTGGCGGTTATCTCTTTTAATTTTTTCAAATCCTGTTCCGTTCGATTGGGCGTGAAAAGATGTTTTTTTGCCGTCTCTATTTTCCGTGAACCGACAGGAAATTTCAAATAGTTTATCTTGATAATCGGTTGCCGAAGGTTGAAATTACTTTTATGGGATTCATAGTATTGCGTAATTTCTTTGTCGCTGACCGTTTTATTCAGCAATTCGTTTACCAATTTATTTTCATAAGCATAGACCGTCAATATTTGCCGGTACTCTTCTATTTCCTTTTTGAAATCCTTTTCTTTACCCGACAGGTTTTTCTCCGCTTCAGAAAACAAAACCTGTCTCAAAACCCACGCGTCAATATATTGCTGCCGAATAAGAATACTGTCTATGTCTTTGTCAAACACAGGAATCCTGTCCTGCAAATCTTCTATGGTTAATGTTTGGTCGTACACGCGGGCAATCACGTCTTTTTCCTGACGCCCGCATGTCGAAAACAAAAACAACAGTAAAACAGCATGACTGTATAAGATAAATTTACCCAAGAGAAAACGCATGCTTTATTTTATCAATGACAAAATTTTATCGTAATCAACCCAAATAGAATTGTTTTTATGAACGCTTTCTATCCATTCTTTTTCCAGCAGGTTTTGATAGTCGGAAACAATCACCCCCTTTATTTCATTTAACGGTTTAGGCGATGGTGGCAAGATTTCCAAGCTACGCACCAGTTCATTTTCCTGCGTATTGACAAAAACAAAATAAATCCCCTTTCCATTTATCTTCGTCCAATCCACGATATTATCAAATTGTTGGTTTTGTCCTTCCCAATAGGTTACCGTATCCATGATAAGTGTAATGCTTTTCTTATTCATTTTTGCCATTATCTTATTGCCGGACACTTCTTTTACCAACATGGCAACCACTTTCTTTGTCGTTGCTGCGTCGGTGCTTCTATAAAATTCCGCTTTCAGTCTAACAGGGTAAAGATGATTCTCTTTGACGGTTTGATAATAGTTTTCCAGCCCCACCGTATCAATTTCCGCTTTTCGCCAAACCTTTATTTCACTGAGTTCGTACAACAAAATTCCTTCTTTATATTCCTTCATCAAGTCGGCAAACTCAGGATATTTCTCTTCCAAGCGGTTATCTTCATATTCCTCTACCGTATTTTCGATAAATTCCCTGTAAGCATAATTGATTAACACCTTCACATCAATATTTTGTATGCCTTGAAACTGATGTTTGTACAAATATTTGGCAAAATCGTATTGCGTATAGTTTTTATCGGCAAAAGAAAACATGTTTCTGCTCAAATGGTCTGCCTGAGAAAGATTCCAATCGCCGGAATAGATAGAACTGTCCACAACGGTATAAAAATCTTCAAGCGGAGTGGTTTTCATCTTTTTATCTACCAATTCCTTGAATTTATTTTCACTTTTTACGCGCTCGATAAAGGCTTCCTTGCTTTTGTTGGAACGACTGTCGCGGAGAATTTTATTTTTCACAGACGAACGGGTTTCGTCGTCAATCACAACAGGTTCCACTTCATCTATTTTGACAATATGCCAACCAAAAGAAGTATTTATCGGTTTACTGACGTCGCCTTTTTTCAGTCCATACAAGCCCAAAATAAAATCTCCTTCAAAACGATTGCAACCGAATAAGGGCAGTTGACCGGGTTTTTCAGCGATATTTTGCTTTTTTAATGCGTCTTCAAAGGAATCGCCCTTTTGAATATCGGTATAAAGGTTTGTTATTTTTTCTTTTACAGCGGTTGCGTCCTGTTCTTTTTCCGAAGCGGTCAGATTGGGACTGTTATTATAAGGTAGCAATATCTGCGTCGCTTTTATTTTCCCCAAAGCCGGTTTTTTATCCTGTACAAAAATAAGATGATACCCAAATTCCGACCGGACAGGCATGGATATTTGACCGACAGGCGTATTATAGGCTCCGGTTTCAAAGGCATAAATCAAATCAAAGGCGGTAAAGTAGCCCAAATCGCCTCCATTTCCTTTTTTTATCACTTCTCCCCCTGCGGACATTTTATCGCGCGCTGAAAGGTCATCCGATTCTTTAGCAGCCACTTCCGCAAAAGATTCTCCTTTCAAAATACGGCTGCGAATCTTCATAATGGCGTTATAGGCAGCCAGCGTATCGGCGGGCATTGCGTCAGACAAAACATTCTTTAATATATGACTTGCGCGAATATCCCATTTCATTCTTTCGAGGGCTTCTTCCACTATTTTGTCGTTCACTTCCTTATCGGTAAGATACTTTTCCGCCGCCTGTTTCCTGTAACTTGCCAATTCTTCCTGCAACGCTACAATGGTATCGAGGTGAAGTTCTTCTGCTTCTGCATATTTCAACCGAAAGTTAATATATAAATCGATATAATCACGAAGTTCCTGTTCGGTTGTTTTTTTGAGGTCGTTATTTTTCTGGTAAGTATTTTTAAAATTAGAGAGTTTGATTTCTTCTTTTCCCAATTTCATAACGACAGGGTCGTCCGTCTGCGCCCATACCTGCATAACAAACCCAAAAATTAATCCAAATAAAATAGCTTTTATCATTGTTTTCATTTATTTTTTTTTATAAATTAAATAAGATAGCGTATAAAATTTACGTGTAAAAATCACACAGTTATTCTAACGAACATGTTCGTACTTTATTATTCATTTATGACAATGAATTTTTC
>JAISDH010000450.1 GCA_031264975.1 Bacteroidales bacterium | reverse complement strand
TACGAAAGAGTGCAAGTATACCGAGAATCCAGTTGTGCCCCCGGTTGTTGTAGAGATATGCGAAGACTATACTAATCCGGATTGTCCGAACTATGATCCGGAAAGGGTGGCGAGAGAAGGATTACGGAAGGATAGTACGGAATATGCAGATCGTATAAAGCAACTGACGGGCCCTGAGTTAGATGAAATAGCAAAGCAAAATGCAAATTTGAAAGCTACATTTTGGCAGTTGGCAGTCCGTGGTCCTCCTTTCCCGCAAACTTTTGCCGATAGTGTTGCCGGGAACAATAACGGAACGCAAAATGGAGGATATGTGTTTGCTGTTGATGGAATGCTTGGCATGTCAGGTGGTGAAAAGTATCCAGAAGCAATAAAACTTTATGAAGGAATCAAATCCGCAGTTCAGAAATATTTAGCGAATAATGAAAAATTAAAGTACTTTTAAAACTCAGTGTCACTCCTGTAAAAGTCAATAATTTCATGGACAGACGCTGAACGAGCAAACCACTCCCACCCTCCCCCTTGCGGGGAGGGTCGGCGGGCGCAAGCCCGACGGGGTGAGGGTTCATAATCTTTAATGCTACGCACTCCAAATTAAATGTTAAAAATCAAAGATACAAAATAATGAGGATGTTTTGACTAAATAAACCCTCACCCCGCCCGTCGGCCGCTTCGCGCCCTCCGAGGCGACCCTCCCCGCAAGGGGGGAGTTGGAGCCCTGTCGTAAAAATAAAAACTCGGTGTCACTCCTGCGGACCCAGCGGGGTCATCGGCAGGAGTTGTGCAAGTTAATAATTTTGTAGACAGGCGCTGACGAGTAAATCACTCCGAATTGTCATTGCGAGGAAGAAAAAACACGGCTGGTCACAGCCGTGTTTTTCTTACGAAGCAATCCAGTGAATCGGTTGCGCCGCTTTTTTAAGCGGCGCGGCTTTTTTTCTTACTGGATTGCCGCGCGGCTGACGCCGCTCGCAATGACAGTTCAGAATGTTGAAAAGGCATAGAGCCAGAAAAAAACACTGAATTGTCATTGCGAGGAGCCTCGGCTGCGAAGCAGACGGGTGACGAAGCAATCCAGTTGAATCGGTTGCGCCGCTTTGCGGCGCGACTTTTTTCTTACTGGATTGCCACGCGGCTCCGCCGCTCGCAATGACAACTCGGAGTGGTTTACTCGTCACTGCCTGTCTACGAAATTATTGGCATATACAAGAGTTGTGCAAGTCAAGCAATTCGTGGACAGATATTGGATATTTGTTTGGCTGTTTCCGCAGGCGTCTTATTCTCCAGAGACTGATGCGGGCGATGCTCGTTGTAATACAGCATGTACCCCTGCAGCTCTTCTCTCAGCTTATCCGTAGTCTCGAACTCCGCCTCTTCCAGCAAGTCTTCGTACAAGGTTCGCCAGAACCTCTCTATCTTCCCATTAGGCTGCGGACGGTACGGCTTCGTATAATAATGCTTCGCTTCAAGCATTCTCAGCAATCTCTCAAACGGATGCTTCATGGGATTCTTGGCATTCTTAAACTCCGCGCCGTTGTCCGTCATCACGGCCTTGGCCGCTATGCCGTACCTGTCTTGCAGCAATCTCAGTATCTGCATGCCCCCGAACATTGCCGACAATGCCGTTATATCCGGCATAACCTCAACCCAGGCCACTCGGGTCGCGTCGTCTATGGCGCCTATCAGGTACAGCTTGCCAGAATCTTTTACCAAGCCCCTGGGCAGGTGGTAGCTGTCAAAATGCACCAATTCTCCGGCATGCTCTTTTATTATCATTCTCCTACACCTTTTTTGCTCTGGGCGCAATCTGTTGAGATTGTGCGCCTTGCAGATATTGTAGATGGTTGTCGGGCCGGGTGTCAACCGCTTCAGGACCGGCGCCAGCTGCCGGTGAATCTCAAAGCGAGAGAAGCCGGCTTCTCTCGCTTTGAGAATGGCGTTGGTTATTGCCGGATATCTGCGGTGAGGATTCTTAGGTCCCCGTTTGCCAGGTAGAATAGTTCCGCTGGATTGCAGCTTTGAATAGTATTTATAAAAGGTCTGCCTTGGGATAGCTCTAGCGTGAAAGAGGTCGGAAGCGAACTTGAAGTGCGGATGCCTGCGTGCTTTTACGAGCTCATATTCTTGAATCAATGCCTTGACGCGTTTTACGTACTCGCGGTTGACGGTTTGGTCGTTGTTGTGGTTTTTGAACATTGCGCTCTCCGTAGCTCAGGTTTGCTGCATTATACAAATCTGTCCACGAATTGCTTGACTTTTACAGGAGTGACACTGAGTTTCTTTGTTCGGCTTTAATAATTTTAAAAAGATAAATTCCTATCAGTTAAACTAAAGCAAAAATCCGCATTGTGTTTATTACGCGGATTTTTTTATTGCATTATTTTTTATAATTACACTATACTCAACGTAAGTTAATAAGACGATAATATGAAGAATAAATTATTTTATCTTTTATTATGTATTTGTTTAAGCATGCCGATAAAACTGTATGCGAGTTGTAATGATAATATTGATACTATAAACAAATCTTATGGTGGCCAAAAAGATACAATGACTGATAATGCTTGTTTGACTTCATGGTCCCCAGGAGGTTTATATTTGGGTAATAATAGTGAGATTGATATTTGCATTTATGACCATAATAACGATACATGTTGTATTGCTAAAGGTTGTGTCACTAATGCGATATTTAACAGTAGCGCCAGCAACAGCAATTACTGCGCATGCAAACCCGGCTTTGGCGGGGACGGAATTTCTTGCACCCAATGCTTTAATGGGCAATACGGACCAGCGAGCGATGGTGCGAATCCTGCCAATTTAAATGCTTGCGTTTCTTGCGCAGCCGGAACTTACAGTGAAAGCTTCTTGTTTCCTTCGTCTTCTTCGAATTGCGCATCCTGCGGCGGCAACAGTGTTAATTATGCCGCAAAGTATTGTCCACTTGACGATGCCAATTCTCCTACCAAGACAACTCTTAAACCTTGTCCTCCAGGTGCCAGCGACTCAGATAGTGGAGCCAATAAAATTAAGGATTGTTACAAAACTTGCAATACTGCACCGACATATGACTGTCCGATAGAAGATAGTTCTAACAATACTATCGGCCACTATTCCGGCAAATGTTACTACGATGGTACCAATGCTACTGATGGTAGCTATTCCGCTTCCACTTCCACTTTAAACCCATGCACAACAACTTGCACTGCAACAGGTTATACACCTGTTGATAACATCTGTTGTTTGAGCTTTACAAATATCAACAATACCGATTCTTCAAACACTGGCATTTCAAAAAGCGATGGCCAATGTAGTTATAGCATGAAATGCAATAATGGGTATTCTCTTTCGTCGTCAACCGTAGCCTATGATACCGTCTGTAATCCGAATACAATAGCCATAACATATTCCCCCAACACTACCGTGCCGTCAACATGGCCCAAATCATGCGAATACAATACAACCAGTAATTGCACAGCCCCGGCAAATATAGATAATCAAATCCCCGTCTACACAAAGACCGGCTATAGTTTTGACGGTTGGAAGTGCACGAGAGATGATGCTACTGCCCCAAACAACCTCTGCTTCAGCCCGACAAATATTAATGATATAGATTCCTCAGAAATTGTCTGAACTGTGATTTGAATGATTAATATGATTATTTATCCCGCTCATCTTTTTATCTTGTAAATCTTGATTCAGACAAAAAAGGGTGAAAGAAGGAAAGGTACAAGCAACAAACATAAACTCGTCCACTTCTCTACTAATTAACAATCATGATAATCATTCATATCACATAAATCACAGTTCAGATTGTTTTCTTTCGTCTTTTGCTGATTGCGCCCCGATTGGGGCTTGGTTTTTATGCGTTTATGTATCCACAGCGCGTTGCATTGTGCTGTTGATTTCAGCCTTTCAGGCTTTGACTATCGTTCATGGATTCATCAATCATCACCCAACCGCAATATCAACTACCCAAAGAAGTCATAAAAATTAAACCATTGTTGTGGGTATTTTCTGACTATCTGTTCGCAATTTTCTACGAAGGTATGCGCTAACAGTTCGGCTCTTTTGGTGAGATTTACCTCTGTCGATGCTATTTCTACAGGAAGAATATGTGCGTGATATCTTTTCCGGCGGTCTTTCATCATAAATAGAGCTACCATGGGTACTTTCATCTGTACAGCTAATCGAAAAGGTCCTAATGGAAAATAAGCTTCCTGTCCCAAAAACTTACATCTGACTTTCTTGTTACTGCCATGAACCCTGTCGCAAAGTATGGTCAATATATCTCCGTCTTCCAACGCCTGTTTTAGCGTAAATAAATGAGACATATCTTCATTTACAGAAACAACATTGATTCCAACAGACTTCATGGCTCGTATTCGATTTTGGTGCATTTCCCTGGCTTCGCCTCCATATACGAGCGCATGTAACTGTTTCTTGTTTTGCTGAAAAACCAATCCGCCCATCTCGAAATTACCAATGTGCGAACTTACTACAATAAATCCCGTCTTCCTGTTTATCAATTCGTCAAAATAGGACTTTCCACTGATATTTACCGTATAATGGTCTTTATTTCCTGCCAACATGGAAAATTTATCCAACACAACCTGTCCAAAAATCAGATGATTGCGAAAGGTTTGATAAAACGCTTTCCAAGTCGAAAGATGATAGCATTGTTTAAAATACCGCATAATCGCCCGATAGCTTTTCCTTCCAAAAAGCATGTAAAACGGAATTACGCCAAATAATACAGGATAAAAAAAAGATACATTGATAAAACGAAGCAAAAAAAATAAACTCTTTTGCCCCAATTTACCTCCACCCGTTTTTCCTTTCCATTGACGGGACTGTTGCGTCATCGTTTATTTTTTATTTACTTGCTGATAGACATAATCGTAAAACTGCGACAATGTCCTAACATTAGACATTTCTTCCGGCTTGATTTTAAATCCGAAATAACGTTCTACTATCACGACAATATCTACAAAATCAAGACTGTCTATGCCAAGCTCCTCCTTTAACAGAGCATCTTCCTTTAACAGATTTTCTTCTATTTCTATTTCTTCTATCAAAAATGTATTAACCTTTTGTATTACTTCTTCTCTTGTCATATTATTTAATTTTTTGAATTACTAAAGCGCTGTTTGTCCCTCCAAATCCAAAAGAATTGGACAGGAATATATCTATATTTTTAGTTGTTGTTTTCGTGGCAATATTCAGTTTACAGGAATATTCATCCGGTTTTTCAAAATTAATATTGGGCGCGACGAAAGAATTTTGCATCATTAAAATCGAATAAACAATTTCACTTGCTCCCGCCATCCAACATTCATGTCCGGTCATTGATTTTGTGGAACTGACCAGTGGTTTTGTGTCGGAAAACAATTTATCTATCGCAATCGCTTCTATCGCGTCGCCCTGTAATGTTGAAGTGGCGTGGGCATTGATATAGTCAATATCTTTGCTTTGGAGATGCGCCTCTTTTAAAGACCTTTCCATGGCAATATACGAACCGGTTTCATTGGGTTGTGAAATATTAACGGCGCCGTTGGAAGAAAAACCATAACCAATAACTTCTGCCAAAATCGGCGCTCCGCGTTTTTTGGCATGTTCGTACTCTTCCAAAACCAAACATGCCGCTCCTCCGCTTGGAACCAGTCCGTCACGACTTGCGTCAAACGGTCGCGAGGCTTTTGTCGGGTCATCCAATCTGGTAGAGAAAACGCTCAAGCCGTCAAAACTCCCCATGGAATAAACATTTGTTTCTTGCGCCCCTCCACACAAAACCATATCCTGCATACCGTTACGAATAAACGTAAATCCTATTCCAATCGAATGAGAACCACTTGCACAGGCGGCGCTTATGGTTAAATTGATTCCCTTTATTTTGAAAATAGTGGACAAATTCATGGACACCGTAGAGTTCATAGACTGAAATATGGCGCCGGAACCTATCAATGTCGTATCTTTCTTTTCCAAAGCAATGGTATGAGCTTCAATCACTGCCTTGGCGGAGGAATCGTTGCCGAATAAAAGACCAATCTCATTATTTTCCAAATAATCATCTCCTATTTTTGCCTGTTTCAAGGCTTCCAATGTTGCCATATAGGCATATTCGCCTTCTTCCGACATACATGCCCTTGCTCGTCTGTCCAAAAGTCCTTTCAATTGCGGACGTTCTACTATGCCGGTCAGCGGTGAACGATAACCGTATTGCGTTCGTAACGTATCTATGCCTATTCCTGATTTTCCTTCATAAAGAGACTTGGCCACTTCGTCTATATTTTTCCCTATGCAGGAATAAATCCCCATTCCTGTAATTACTACTCTTCTCATTGATTATTTTATATAGTTTTCTAATGTATGATTTTCTAAATTATTTTATGTATACAATCCTCCATTGATAGAAATGACTTCTCCCGTAATATAACCGGCTTGTTCGGACGCCAAAAAGCCAACCAAAGCCGCCACTTCTTCCGGTTTACCAAATCTTCCCAGAGGAATCATTTTTTTCAACGTATTTTCATCCATATCTTTGGTCATATCCGTGTCAATAAAACCGGGAGCAACTGCATTTACGGTTACTTTACGGGGAGCAACTTCCTGTGCCAACGCTTTTGTGCCTCCAATAACGCCCGCTTTTGCAGCAGAATAGTTTGTTTGACCCGGCAAACCTTTCAGTCCCGACAAAGAAACAATATTGATAATCCGCCCAAACCGATTTGATAGCATATCTTTTAACAGTCGTCTGGTTATATGAAAAAAACTGTCCAGATTTGTTCGTATCACGTTGCTCCATTCTTCATTTTGCATAAAAATCATTAGGGCGTCTTTACGTATGCCGGCATTATTAACCAGTACGGCAATAAAATCATCAGGATGCGTTTCCATCCATGTTGTCAATGTGGAATCAACGGCGTTGTTGTCCGCCACGTCAAAAGGAATTAGTTCGGCTATGCCACCCTGCTGTTCTATTGATGTTTTGGTATCTTCTGCCGCGTGCCGGTTTGAAATGTAATTTATCAAAATACCATAGCCCTGCTTGGATAATTCCAAACAAACCGCCTTTCCTATGCCTCGAGAACCTCCCGTTACCAATGCGTATTTCATGTTGTTATTTGTATATTTAGTGGATTTTCATTTTTAAGATACTGTCCAATTGCATCTATCTCTTTGTATTTGGGATTATCCTGAATAAAAAGAGGAATCATTTTCCGTATTTCCGTATAAAACGTTTTGGTGACGGGCGCCAAATCATCCTGTATTTTCAGATAATCTACCGCCTGAACCAGCGCAATAGCATGAATGGACATCACCTGAAATGAATTGTCGATAATATGTTTTGCAATCAGCGCCGCATTTGTTCCCATACTTACAATATCCTGATTATCGTTGTTATTGGGAATACTGTGTACATACATGGGATTGGACAATGTTTGACATTCTGCCGTTGTTGAAGTAGCGGTAAACTGCGTTCCCTGTAAACCATAATTCAGTCCCAGATTGCCAAAATTGAGAAATGGCGGCAAGATACCATTTATTTTATCATGAAGCAAGTAATTGAGTTGTCGTTCCATGAGCATGGTTAGTTTGGTAATTCCTATTTTCAGTTTATCCATTTCGTAGGAAACATAATCGCCGTGAAAATTACCGCCATGATACACTGATTGGGTTGTTTTGTCTACAATGGGGTTGTCGTCTACGGAATTAAGTTCGTCAATCAGTACTTTTTCCGCATTGAGTAACTCGTCGAAAACGGGACCGAGAATTTGCGGAACGCAACGAAGGGAATAATACGGTTGTACTTTATGTTGTAAAACAGTATCTTTTGTTTCCTTGTCATACAATTCTTTTTGTCGATTCATCATACATTTGCTTCCACGCGCAATGGATTGCATCAAGCGTGCTACCTGCTGTTGTCCGTAATGTTTTTTTACGTCGTTCAATTCCGTAGCCATAAAATCATCATAGGAAGAAGCGATTTCATTCATTAATGTCGAAGCGACCAACCCCCAATGTAACAGTCTTTTTGCATAGACAAGATTAATCAAACCAATGCCCGTCATAAAAGAAGTTCCATTGACCAAAGCCAAACCTTCGCGCAAATACATGTTTAAAGGCGTTAGATTTTCTTCTTTAAAGACGTCGCATGTCTGTCTTTTTTCGCCTTTGTAGAACACTTCGCCTTCGCCAATCAAAGTCAGGGCAAGATGAGACAACTGTACCAAATCCCCGCTGGAACCAACGCTGCCATGTTCCGGGATATAGGGATAAATACCTCTATTAATAAACTCTTTAAGCAACAAAACGGTATCTAAATGCACGCCCGACTTGCCGGCGATAAACGTTCTATATCTTGAGAACATAGCTGCCTTTACATAGACAGGGCCTAAAGGTTTTCCTGCTCCGCTGGAATGCGAACGAATAATATTATATTGCAAATTATGAATATCTTTATCAGAAATTTTATACTGTGCCATCGGTCCGAAGCCGGTATTGATGCCATAAATAACCTTTTTTTGTGCAAATGATAATAAAAACTGATAACTGTCTTCTACAGATTTTTGTTCTTCTTTTGTTATATTTAATATCCTCTCTGAAAAAACAATCGCCTTAAATTCCTCTAAATTAACCACAACATTAAATTTTATTTGTTTTTTATTAGTGTGCAAATGTACAAAAAAAAACCGTCCCTTTTGCTATTTTTATCACCTTTCCCTGCATAAAATTCAATTCCATTGTGTTTCTACCCGGAAAAATGCAGTATAATACTGCTTTTTATACAAATTCTTACGACCTTTTTCTCCATTCATTTTAGCGCGATATTTCCATTTGAATAGATTAATACTGAAAGGAATAATTGGAATTTATTCTTATTGTTTTAGAATATTTTTCCAAAATAAATCCCTGTTTTTGGAAGCTCCGAAGTGGGGGAAAAAAATTTTTTTTGCGTGTCAATTCACGGCGTGATTAACCTGAATATTTTTTTCGAGCAAATTCACGGCGAAATTGACCCTGATTTTTTTTAGAAGGGTCAATTCACGGTGAAATTGACCTATATTTTTTTTTAGAAGGGTCTATTCACGGTGTAATAGACCCTATATTTTTTTTAGAAGGTCTATTCATGGTGTAATAGACCCTATATTTTTTTTAGAATAGTCAATTCATGGTGAAATTGACCTTTATTTTTTTTTAGAAGGTCAATTCATGGCGATATTGACCTTTATTTTTTTTTAGAATAGTCAATTCATGGTGATATAGACCTTTATTTTTTTTTAGAAGGTCAATTCATGGTGTAATAGACCCTATATTTTTTTTAGAATAGTCAATTCAAGGTGATATTGACCTTTATTTTTTTTTTAGAAGGTCAATTCACGGTGATATAAACCCTTTTTTATTTTGGGAAAAGTCAATTCAAGATGATATAGACCTTTTTTTATTTTGGGAAAGATATATTCAGGGTATTATTGATAGTATATTTTTTTTTTTATTTAGTATCAACTCATGATGCAGGAAAAAAGTTCCAAAATAAAAATAGGGTTTTCGGAGCTTCCGAAAGGACTAAAAAAAATAAAATAGGGTTTTCGGAGCTTCCGAAGAGGGTAAAAAAAATAAAATAGGGTTTTCGGAGCTTCCGAAGAGGGTAAAAAAAATAAAATAGGGTTTTCGGAGCTTCCGAAAGGGGTAAAAAAAATAAAATAGGGTTTTCGGAGCTTCCGAAGAGGCTAAAAAAAATAAAATAGGGTTTTCGGAGCTTCCGAAGAGGGCTAAAAAAATAAAATAGGGTTTTCGGAGCTTCCGAAGAGGGTAAAAAAAATAAAATAGGGTTTTCGGAGCTTCCGAAGAGGGCTAAAAAAATAATTTGACCTTTCATTAGCGACGAAAGTTTACCCTATCTTTCAATAAATACCTTCAACCCAAAACAGCAAGACAACAAAAAAGCAAAATTCCCCCTTAACGGAGGAATTTTGCAACTTTAAAAAATTTATAGAATGAACCCTTTACTGTGTAATAACAAGTTTGCTGTTATACACTTTCCCTTCCTGCGTCCGAACGGTTACAATATACATTCCCGACGACAGTTGCGGTATATCTAATGTTGCGTTTCCTGTAGAATATGTTTTGCTGTGGATTTGTTTTCCTTCCAAACTGTAAACTTTAACGTCTATAGCGTTTTCATAGTATAAATTTCCTTCTCCCAAAAACAACGCCGGTTGCTGGCTACTTGCAATGGGATTGGGGTATACACTTAACGACAAATTGGATGTGGTAATGTTTTCTTTTGGGAGAATATCTTCGTTGCTTGTGCTTTTATGATAGGGATTATTGATTGGATTGGGTCTAGCAGGGTCAAATTCATAACTGCCTAAATCAGTTTGAGCTAAAACACGTTGATTATTATCCAAATCACCAAGAGGAATATAAGTAGCAATACAAGGATGATCCCCCCAATCTATACATTGACTGCTTGGCATTAAATGATAATCTCCATAATTAGTTTGATAGTTTGATGTTGCAACAAAATTAATAAATTCAGGATTTATTCCGGCAGGCAAGTTATTCCCTGGTGGTTGCATATTCTGTATTAAACAGTGATGATAGGTAGTAGGATTTCCTCCAAAATCCATAACAGCTTGTCCTCCCTGCAATAAATTATCGCTCCAAATAATAGTGTTGCATAAGTTTGGATTTGAATTGTTGTTAATCATTCCTATTCCATCCGGGATACACATAGCAATTGTAGTATTATGAAATTCGGGTGAAGAGTTTTCATTGAAAATGCTCCCACCTCCATTTGAAGGTACAAGTATTTCATTCTGAGCTATCAATGTATTATAATATTGGGAAAAAGTATTGTTGTCATGAAATATGGCACTTCCTCTTGCAACAGCACGATTACCGCAAATATAAAAATTTAGAAAGATAAAACTGAAATTGCTACTATACATTCCGCCTCCATCTATATTAGCTTGATTTTCTATAACACTGATATAATGCCATTTAGAAATAGAATTTGAAGAAAACATATTTTCCATATAAATTCCTCCGCCATAATTTGCAGTATTATTCATTATCCAAATATTATTCAATGTTATACCTGAAGATATATTATAAATTCCACCGCCATTATTAGCGGCTTGACAGTTTCGTACTTCTACATTTGAGATGTTTGCGTTGGAAGACGATATATACATTCCACCGCCATTATTTTTTTGTATTGTTTGTCCTTTTACCTGAATACTTCCCGTACCGAAAGCCGTTCCATTTTCAATAATAAAACCATTTATAGAAGAAGAATTGCTTGCTAATATTACTACATGATAGCTATATGTATGCTGGTTATTAATCTGTCCCAAATAACCTGATAAAACAGTAGGATACGATTGCCAGTTACGATGGTTCATTGTAGTACCATTACTACTATTAGCTGGAAATCCGCCATAAATTGATGCATTTATAACAAATGATCTGTCGCTCGGATCGGAACTACTTCCGTCCGCCGCATAAGCGGGGGTGTAAGTGCCTGCTGTTACCCATATTTGGGTTATACTTGTATTTGTTGCCGCCGTATACAAGGCGTCAGACAGTTCCCCTGCTGCATTGTTCCACGAAGAACCATTGCCCGTTGATCCTTTCTTTACATAAACAATCCCATTGGCATCTGGTACTACTGTTGACCCCGTACTTGTACTTATATATTCATAAGCCCCCATATCCACGCTATTACCCTGTGTTCGTGAATTGCCATCCAAATCGGTTGGGGTCATATGAGGACAACAACCATTGTCTATGCAAGGACTGCTACTTTGTAAACGGTAATTGCTCCCTGAAACACTTACAAACAATGGATCTGTATTTCCCGAAAGACAATAACTTGCCGTTGTTGTAACTCCCTGTACCAAACTATACATATAAGATGGTTGTGTAGTACTGCTAAGGGCTAACCCATGCATGGAATTATTATTACTGCCATTCCAAGCCAGTATACTTCCTCTAAATGTAAGGTAACCACTATGAGCTTCACATGTTATACCCTGTCCGGTAGTTGTGTTTGCCGTATTACCTGCAATGGTACTTGTTCGTATATCTATTCTTACTTCATAACACATATATATTCCTCCACCTTTCCCTGTTGCATGGTTATCAGCTATAAGAACTGTATTCAGATTGTTTGAATAGGTAGAACCGCTACTTTCAATATAAATACCTCCCCCATAGCCGAGAGCAGTACCTCTACTAATCGCATTATTTCCTTGTATAATTGTAGTAAGCAGCACTAATAGAGATGTCTTTTCAGAATAAATACCTCCGCCTTTGTATGCTGTATTATTCCGAATGATGGTTCTGTTAGTAATGACATTGGATAGACTGTCTAATATAGGAGAAATTGAAGAATTTTCATCTTCAAAACCACCTTGCACAGTATAAATTCCTCCGCCATACCATGATGCATAATTATCATAGATATCCAAATCATTGAACTCAACAGTAGAACTTGCCAAATGTAT
>JAISDH010000446.1 GCA_031264975.1 Bacteroidales bacterium | reverse complement strand
TTTTTTTTGAGGCTACCCTTCGGGATAGCCTTTTTTCATAAGTCACACCGGTAGAGACGAATAGTTTTGCCATTTTCGCCTGAATCAGGAATTGCAGGAGGTAAATAGTGATTAATGATGAGTGATGAGTGATTAATTTTGCTCTGCTTCGTCCTTATACGACCAGACATTCAGGATAATCGCCTGATTCTGTTCAATAAAAAATGATAACAGGATTAATTTCCTCTTCTCTACCCGGAATAAAATAAGAGCAAGATTTATTTCTTCTTCTCTACCTGGAATAAAGTTAGAAAATGGTCATTTTTCTCTTTTCTACTTGGTAGAAAGTTAGAAAATGGTCAATTTCCCCTTTTCTACTTGGTAGAAAATAGGAAAATAGTTATTTTCTCTTTTTCTACTTGGAATAAAATAGGAAAATAGTCATTTTCTCCTTTTCTACTTAGAATAAAGTTAGAAAATGGTCAATTTTCTCTTTTCTACTTATATAGAGCATTAGAAAATGACCATTTTCTAATGCTCTACTTGATAGAAAATAGAAATCTAATTAATTTCCTAACAACTATGCAAATCGTAAACAAAAATATGATTAGTTTTTAAACTGATATACAAATAGTAAACAAAAATATAATTCATTTTTTAACTACTATATAAAGATAAATAAAAAACTTTACTATCTTTGCATCGAAATATTTTGTACACATATCTTTTAATTTGAAACAAAAAAGAAAAGCATGGCAAACATAGTAAGATTTAAATTTCCGGGACTGTGGAATAGCGAATATCCCTTAGTAGTCGAACGGATAATAGATATATTAGAGGCACACGAGCCTCATAATTTGCATTTTGGACAAAGTTTTGAGCGTTTAGCGGCATTTCGTCCACTGTTAGCCAAAATAGAAACGCAGGAAAACTTCGACCAGGACAGCGCCCTGTTAAGCGAACTTGATCAGCAACGAGATACGTTTTTCAACATTATTCACGCCGTCTCTAAAGCGTTTCAACGAACGCCAATCTCCGAAATAAGCAATCATGCACACCGGATTATGACGATGATTAAAAAGCATGGAAAAGATATTGCATCTGCTAATTACACCGCTGAAACAAAACGTCTTTATGATTTGGTAGCGGACGTCAAAGCACAGCCTGACATAATGGAATCTCTTGAAGCGCTATCTCTAACGCCGCTTTTTGTACGAATGGATGAAGTAAATAAGGAATTTGACCGCCTGTTCATGCAACGAAGTCAACGTCAGGCAGAAACTGAAAAGATAAATATACATGCTACCCGCCTCGAATGCGATAAGGCAATTACAACCTTGTGGTACGTTATCGAGTCCTGTTGCTGCGAATATGGCGAACAAAACTATCTTCCCCTGATTTCCGCTATCAATAACCTCAACACCTATTACAAACAGCAACTTGCCGCCCGTTCCGCCAGACGAAAAGCAAATCAAAACGTCTCCAACGAAAAATCAATCGAACCAATGAATGACGAGGTTAGTGATTAATGATTAGCGGTTAGTGATTAATGTGTGAACGGAGAAGTAGAGAAGTGAACGGGTGAATACATTTCGGATTGTTGGCTGTTGGCGTTTTCTTTTTGTGCTTTCGCATTGTAACTTGTATCTTTGTTTCTTGTACCCTTTTGGAACCTTATAGTTTTTTACTTCATTATTAATTAAAAAATATATTATGCCAATAAATGCAAATCTTATTATTATTATAGGCAGCATGATTGCCTTGAGTATATTCTGTATAATTTTATTCATTAATAGAAATAAGTCAAAGAAATCAAGAATCATATTTTTCGCAGGTCTTTTTATTTCTTACCTTATTCTTATGTCAATAATTTCTTTGCTTCAAAGCATGTCTATTTATGAAGAAGAAAGTTTTGAACGTATATTATGGGGACATTTAACGAATGTAAGCGCTATTGCTCTTTATCTTATCCTGATTACGACGCTTATTGCTAATAAACTTTATCTTGGGAAAAAAGAGAAGGGAAAAAATAGTAATAAAGAATAAGAGATATGAAAGATTGTTCAATAGCGCACAACCTTTTTTTATTATTATACATTCGGCGTAATCTCCAGATAAATGTCATTGAGTTAAAGAACGCCGGAAGGCGTTCAACATGTATAACTCCGAGCAAGTGGAGCGCAGCTCGGGGTCGAAATACGTTCTCTTTGTCGGAACTGCGAAGCAATTCAACTCCATCCGGCATTGAGAAGGAAAAATACACAGCTCTACCTCCGAGCTGCGCCTTCGGCTTGCTCGGAGTTAACACAATGAACGCCGGAAGGCGTTCATTGTGTTAACGACATTGTGTATTTCTCTCATAATTTCTATTTTCTATTGTCAATGAATGCCTTTTATCTGTGGAATCGCGGCAATTAACTGTTTTGTATAGTCGGTTTTTGGGTTGGCGTAGAGTTCGTCGGCTTCGTTTAACTCTTGTATGCAGCCGTTTTTCATGACGATAATACGGTGAGACATGTATTTTACCACAGAAAGGTCGTGGGAGATAAAGATATAGGTTAATCGAAATTCCTTTTTTAGTTCGTTCAATAAGTTCAAAACTTGCGCCTGCACAGATACGTCCAATGCCGATACCGATTCGTCGCAAATGATAAACTTAGGATTTACCGCCAGCGCGCGAGCAATACAGATTCGCTGCCTTTGTCCGCCGGAGAACTCATGCGGATAGCAGTAAAAATGTTTTTCTTCCAAACTTACCCGTTGTAAAAGGTCTAAGGCATATTGTTTTCGTTGCGCGTCGTTGTTTAAAATACCATGCAATTTCATCGGTTCCATGATGGCGTTTCCTATCGTATAACGAGGATTGAGAGACGAGTAGGGGTCTTGAAATATAATTTGTACTTCCTTTCGAAACCGCTGTAACCGACTTGCAGACAAAGTACATATATCCGTATTTTTATAAACCACGCTTCCCGACGACGGTTCAATCAAACGGAGCAAACTGCGTCCCAATGTCGTTTTACCGCATCCCGATTCCCCCACCAATCCCAATGTTTCTCCTTCGTATACCTCAAAACTAACGTCGTCTACCGCAGAGAAATATGTACGATTTTTGAATGCCTTTTTCGGCAACGGGTAGTGTTTGTTCAGATGACGTACTTTAAGAATGGGGGAGGTAGCGGTTAACAGTTCGATTTGTTTCTTGTATTTTTCCGCAGGGACAATCTCCTGTAAAAAAGGGTCGTCTGAGTTTTCTTTCTGCAAAAAATCCGATATGGTGTGTAAGCGTACCGGACGAATATCGGTAGGCACGCGGCAAGCCAGTAATCCCTGCGTATAAGCGTGGGTTGGATGCGCAAAAATATCGTTCATTTCTCCCGCTTCAACTACTTCCCCCTTGTACATCACCAGGATATCGTCGGCGATTTGAGAGACAACGCCCAAATCATGGGTGATAAAAATAATACTCATGCCGTATTTTTGCTGTAAAGACTGCATCAACTCTAAAATAACCTTCTGTACCGTAACATCCAAAGCCGTAGTCGGTTCGTCTGCAATGAGAATATCTGGATTACAGGCGATTGCCATAGCAATGATTACGCGTTGTTTTTGTCCTCCCGATATTTCGTGGGGATAAAGATTGTAAATTTTCAAAGGGTCGGGCAATAAAACTTCCTGAAACAGTTCGATTGTTTTTTGTTTTGCTTTGGTTTTGTTTAGGCGGAGGTGTAACGATATGAGTTCTTCAACCTGTTTTCCGCATCGCATGGAAGGATTAAGCGAAGTCATCGGTTCTTGAAATATCATTCCGATTCTGTTTCCGCGATAAAACTGCATTTGTTTTTCCGACAGGTTCAACAGGTCAACTTTTTTGCCCTCTTCATAAAAAAAGATATTCCCCTTACAACGAACTTTTCTTCCGGACAATAACCGCATGATGCTAAGGACGGAAACCGACTTCCCGGAACCCGATTCCCCCACAATACCCAACGTTTTTCCTCTCTCCAAAACAAGAGACAAGTTTTTTACGGCATGGCATGTGTTGTTTTTTGAAGTAAAGTCAACACATAAATTATTTATTTCAAGTACGGTATCACACATTAGGAAATTTGTTTTACAGGCTGCAAAAATACATCTTTTTCCATTGCATATTACTTAATCAACATTCTTTCCCTTCGTAAAGCCCGTATGGTTTAATAGATTAATAGGGGAAAGGGGAAAATATCTCTTTGAAACATCTCTCCGGTAATGTTTTTAAAAGAATATTTTAGTACTTTTGCAAATTATTTTTTAATCTAAATTATTTTTTTAATGGTAGATATTTTTAAGCGAATAAAAGAAACGCCGGGTCCCCTTGGGAAATACCAAAAAGATGCAGACGGATATTTCATGTTCCCTCAATTGGAAGGGGAAATAGGACCGAGAATGAAGTTTTTAGGGAAAGAAGTTTTAAATTGGAGTCTTAATAATTACTTGGGTCTTGCCAATCATCCGGAAGTTCGGAAAGCGGATGCGGAAGGCGCAAAAGAATTTGGAATGGCTGCGCCGATGGGCGCTCGGATGATGTCGGGAGATACCAAATATCACAAGGAATTGGAACAGAAACTCGCTAACTTTGTGGGAAAACCTTCGGGATATTTAACCAACTTCGGTTATCAGGCAATGGTGTCCATTATTGACGCATTAACAAGCCGACATGACGTTATTGTATACGATTCGGAAGCGCACGCCTGTATTTTGGACGGGATACGTTTACACATCGGAAGAAGTTTTGTATATCCGCACAACAACATTTCCCAATTGAGAGAAGTATTGACCAGAGCCACCAAATTTGCAAATGAGCAGGGCGGCGGAATACTGCTTGTAACGGAGGGCGTTTTTGGGATGTCCGGAAATTTGGGACAATTGGATGAAATTGTTGCCCTAAAGAAAGAATTTAATTTTAGAATCTTGATAGACGACGCGCACGGTTTTGGCACAATGGGCAAAACGGGCGCTGGTACGGCAGAACATTTTGGCGTAAGCGACGGTATAGATATTCATTTTGCGACCTTTGCAAAGAGTATGGCGGGTATTGGCGCTTTTGTTGCTTCGGAACCGGAAATAGTAGACTATCTCCGATACAATATGCGTTCGCAGATTTATGCTAAGTCCTTGCCTATGCCAATGGTTATCGGCGCTTTAAAACGTTTGGAGTTATTGCAGACAAAACCCGAACTGAGGGAAAAATTATGGACGATAACACGAGCATTACAGAGCCGTTTAAGGGAAAAAGGATTCAATATCGGCATTACAAAATCACCGGTAACTCCTGTTCTGTTAAATGGAAGCGTTGACCAGGCAACCAATTTAGTTGTCGACTTGCGTGAAAATTACAATATATTCTGCTCCATCGTAGTTTATCCGGTTGTACCCAAAGGCGTAATCATGCTCCGATTGATTCCTACCGCCGTCCATGAATTGGAAGATGTAGAGAAAACGGTAAATGTATTTAGCGAATTAAAAGAAAAGTTAGATAAAGGCGTCTATAATACGGGAGAAGTAGCGCACAAACGTGTAACCAAATAAATTATGTCAAACAGCAAATACCAACTTCGATGTATTTCTTGCGGACATATTACCGACAATTTTTCGGTATGGTTTGACCAGAATCAACTGTGTCCCAAATGCGGTAGCAAGCATTCGGAAATTGAATATCACACAGATTATTCATCATTATCTGAGTTGCTCAAAGAAAAGAATCCGAAAAGCTTCTGGCACTATTTCGATTACTTGCCTTTGTATAACAGAGATAATATTATTTCTTGCGAAGAAGGCTCGATTCCCCTTGAAAGGTGGTTGTTTTTTGAAGACTATGCAAAGCAACACTGTCATATTGACTGTAATATCTATATCTATAGAAACGACCTCAACGGAGGAACAAATACATTTAAGGACATTGCCGCGTCTATGGCAGCAAGTCTTTTTAAAGAAAACAATATCAATCAATATTGCATAGCTTCTACAGGAAATACCGCCACGGCTTATGGAAAATACTTATCATTGGCAGGCGTTAATGCGGCAATTTTTATGCCCGTAGATTCGGAAAAGACGTCTCAATCGGAAATAGCCTCCTACGGACAACAGGTTTACTGTGTAGACGGCGACTATGCTCGCGCAAAACAGGTGGCTGCGGACTATGCAAAGAAGTTTGAAATACTTATCTCTTCGGGAAACATTGACCCCATCCGCATAGAATCCAAGCGAACCATGGTATTTGAGTGGTTACGGATGTTAGGGAAAATGCCGGATGTATATATACAGGCAATCAGTGGAGGTACAGGTCCTTTAGCCATAGATAAAGCGATAAGGGAACTCTCTCCCCACCTGTCGGACATACATCTTCCGAAGATGCTGATGATTCAAACAAATAAATGCAACCCAATGGTTCAAGCATGGGAAAAAGCCAAAGCCCAAAACTTCCCCGACGGATATGAAAAAGATTATCCGATTTTAGACAACCCTCAAACAGAGATTTCCATTTTAGCAACGGGTAATCCTGCAACATATCCTCTTATTGCGAAGTTAGTCCGAAAAAGCAAAGGCAACTTCATCAGCGTAGAAGAAGAGAAAACAATTGACGTCGCCCGATTAATAGCCTATGAAAAGAAAATCCATATCGGACCTGCCTCAGCAGTATGCGTACTTGGTTTAATAAAAGCCATACAAACCGGAGAAATCAAAGACGGTCAAACGGTATTAGTCAATATAGGAGAAGGTATCAAACGAGCGCCCAATTTTTTGCAAAGATTAGGGTATAATATCAAACAAGTCCCCTCCATCGAAAATTGCAGAATCCCGGATATGAATCAAGCCAAAAAAGAATTGTGGGAGGGAATGGTTGGTGATTAATGAATAGAAACTAATTGGTTAATGATTATTGGTTAGTCGTTAATAGATGGGTAAGCGACAGTCAAAGGCTGAAAAACTGAAATCAATAATACAGCACAACGCGCTGTGGATTAGGAAGCGTTAAAAAAACAAGTCAAAGTAGGAAATTTGCCTCTCAAAGTAGGAAACTTCCTACTTGAAATAGGAAACTTGCTAGAAAAAGTAGGAAACTTCCTATTTGAAATAGGAAACTTGCTACTTGAAATAGGAAACTTCCTACTTGAAATAGGAAACTTCCTACTTGAAATAGGAAACTTGCTAGAAAAAGTAGCAAGTTCGATACTTTTTCTAGCAAATTCGATGCTTTTTCCCGCAGACTTCCCATTCAAAGTACCAAACATAATTCTAAAAGTACCAAATAGCCTTCTCAAAGCGGCAAAAAATCAGAAAAAAATAGCATAAGATTTGTCTGAAAAAAAAACAAGACAATGACGAAAAAAACAATTAAACACATTCCGTCCCTGACGGGACGGTTATTTATGGTTGTTTCTGGCTTTCTACCAATATGTTGTCCCTAACGGGACAGAAAATACTACAATCTTGTCCTGACGGGACGGTTGTTTTTGGTTGATTCTATTTTTCTACCAATATTCTGTCTTTAACGGGACAGGAAATACTACAATCTTGTCCCGTTAGGGACAAAATGTTGGTAGAACAGAACGTCGCCAACCTCTGTAGACCGTCCCGTTAGGGACGGAATGTGTTTGGTTGTTTCTGTCTTTCTAAAAGTAGGAAACATCCTTCTAAAAGTAGGAAATTTTCCTCTCAAAGCAGAAAGTTTCCTTCTAAAAGTAGGAAGTTCGATACTTTTTGTAGCAAATTTCCCATTTAAAGTCCCAACCATGATTCTAAAAGAACCAAATAGCCTTTTCAAAGCGGCAAAAAATCAGAAAAAAATAGCATAAGATTTGTCTGAAAACAAATAAGATATTGCTGAAACAAACAACCGAACACATTCCGTCCCTAACGGGACGGTTGTTTATGCTTGATTCTGTCTTTCCACCAATATGCTGTCCCTAACGGAACAGAAAATACAACCGTCTTGTCCCGTTAGGGACAAAATGTTGGTAGAACTGAACATTGCAAACCTCTGTAAACCGTCCCGTCAGGGACGGAATGTAAAAGAGATGTAACATTTATTTTTGTACATGCATAATCCTTTTTATGAGACACTTAGAGAAGCCATTTTTGACCGAAACAGTATGTTTTATTTCCTGTTTTTTCATTTCGTCTCATGACCTTATTCTTTTGCGGTTCAAAGTCGCTCATTTCTTCGCGTCTCACAAAAAATTTCAACCATTTAATCTCCGATTTTGATTCTACAAACCTGATTCGATAAAGAAACTCCTTTCCCATATTATATTGTATTTGAGTTTATTTACAAATGATTAAATAAGGACGTATACAGAAAAAACATCAAGAATCGCCTTTCTATCTGAAAATATTATACCTTTGTAAAAATTTATGAAGTCGTATATTTGAAGGAAATACAAGGAAAAAAACGTGTGTTATATGGGACAACACGATGTTTTTTCCTTTGTATCTTATGATAACCAATAGTATAAAACAGTGAGCAGAAATTTATTAGAAGAATTGAACGATGAACAACGAAAAGCGGTTGAATGTATTGAAGGACCGATGATGGTTATTGCCGGCGCCGGTTCCGGTAAAACGCGTGTTCTCACTTACAGAATTGCCTATATGATTGAACAGGGAATCAACCCGTTTAATATTCTCAGCCTTACATTTACCAACAAGGCGGCAGCGGAAATGAAAGAACGCGTTATGTCCTTATTAGGAAGCACCGCAGGACGAAACGTTTGGATGGGAACTTTTCATTCTGTATTTAGTAAGATATTACATATTGAATCACAGTGGATTGGTTTCACGCAAAATTTTTCCATATACGATACAAACGACAGTAAAAACCTGATAAAAAATATTATCAAAGAAAAGAAACTGGATGCGCACGTATACAAACCGGGTACGATTGCTTCTAAAATATCATCTGCAAAGGCAAGTTTGCTTTCTGCAGAAGATTACTGCAATAATTATATGATAGCCGAAGAAGACCGTTACAAGAAAATACCCGAAACGGGAAATATCTATCGGACATACAACCAACGATTAAAACAATTTGACGCCATGGATTTTGATGATTTGTTGGTCAATATGCATATTTTGTTGCGAGATTGTCCCGATTTGCTTTACAAATATCAGCATAAGTTTCGATACATTTTGGTCGATGAATATCAAGATACCAATTATGTACAATATCAGATTATTAAAAAGCTGGCTGCTGCTTACGAAAATATTTGTGTTGTGGGAGACGACGCTCAAAGTATATATTCTTTTAGAGGCGCCAATATCAATAATATCTTGAACTTCAAAGACGACTATCCCGAATATAACATTTTTAAACTGGAACAAAATTACCGTTCTACAGGGAATATTATCCATGCGGCAAATTCGCTGATTAAATATAATCAAAAACAAATTCCTAAAATAATATGGACAGCCAACCAACCCGGTGAAAAGATTAAGGTTATCAGGGCAAACGACGATACGGAAGAAGCCATTGCAGTTGTAAAATCCATCATGGAAAATAAAGAAAAACATAACCTCGCCAATAAAGATTTTACTATTTTATACCGAACCAACGCCCAATCGCGACCATTTGAAGAAGTTCTTCGCAAAGCGGGACTTCCTTACCGGATATATGGCGGAATCTCTTTTTACAGTCGTAAGGAAATCAAAGATATACTTGCTTATTTTCGTTTGACCGTCAATCCTCGCGATGAAGAATCTTTGCGCCGTATTATAAACTATCCTCAACGGGGAATTGGCGCGACCACCGTTGAAAAGATAATTGTTACTGCCTCCGAAAATAATACAATCATGTGGAATGTCATTGAAAATCCACAATACTATGGACTTAAACTGAGTCAGTCAACGCTGTTGAGTTTGGGGAACTTTGTAACAAAGATAAAAAGTTATCAAGCTGACTTATATAAAAGGAATGCATCCGAATTAGGGAAACATATTGCTGAAAGTAGCGGTATTGCCCGTGAACTGCGCGAACAGACCGAAGAAAAAGACAGGTACGAAAACTTGGGCGAACTGTTTAATGCCATGCAAAATTTTGTTGACCATCCGCCACAAGACCATGTTGATATGGAAACAGGAGAAGAACTCAAAGAAGTTTTTCCTTCTTTAGATTTGTTTCTAAATGAGGTTGCTCTTTATACCGACGCGGACAAAAATGAACAGGATGACGGGAATAAAATTAAATTGATGACCATACATTCTGCAAAAGGACTGGAATTTCCTTTTACCTACATTGTAGGACTTGAAGAAAATGTGCTTCCTTTTTATTTAATCGAAAATCAGGACGACCTCGAAGAAGAACGTCGATTATTTTATGTTGCCATAACAAGAGCCAGACAGTCTCTTACCTTTTCATTGGCGCAAAGAAGATATGTTTTTGGTTCTTATAATGTTTCCAATCCAAGTTCTTTTTTACAGGAGATTGACCCTTCTGTGCTTGAAATTACCGTATCGTCATATTCCGGAAGAAATAACTTTTCACAAAAGCCTGCTTATCCTTCGCAAAATACGACAGGTTCTTCTTCACAAAAACAACCTATATATCAGCAACAAATCTATAGAAAACCACCTCCTATTTCCAATACTCCCATAGAGACAGACCCTAATTTACCACTTGGAAATATGATCACACAATCATCACAATTAACTGTCGGAATGCGTGTTTATCATTCAAAATTCGGAACGGGAACTATTGAAGATATCATTGCAGACGAAAATAAAACAGTTATTTGTTTTGACAATTCCGGAAACAAAACCATATTGATAAATTATGCAAAACTGCGTCCGGTGTTATAAAGAAACAATTATTTTTATATGAATAAAAAAGAAAAATCTCCAGAAAGAAAACCATTAATATTAGTGGTAAATGACGACGGTATAAATGCAAGAGGCATTCGTATGTTAGGGAATATTGCCCAAGAATTTGGTCGTGTTGTCATGATTGCGCCCAATAATGGTCGTTCAGGTATGAGTCATGCGATAACGTTTGCTTTACCTTTGCGTTTGCGAAAAATAAGTCATTGCGAAGGTCTTGAAATTTATAAAACAAGTGGTACTCCGGTTGACGCCGTCAAGTTAGCCCTGTCTCATATACTGAAAGATGAAAAGGTTGATTTACTCGTTTCAGGAATCAATCACGGTTCCAATGCGTCTATTAGCGTCATTTATTCTGCCACTGTAGCGGCGGCAATAGAAGGTTGTTTGCATGGAATTCCGTCTGTGGCTTTTTCAGTGGCAGACTATAATAATAATTATGATTTTGAATCGGCTCGGACGCCTGTACAAAAGGTTATTCAGGCGGCTCTTGAAAATGGAATCCCGCCTCATATTTGTTTAAATGTGAATATTCCCAACATTCCGGCTAAAGAAGTAAAAGGAATAAAAATCACGCGACAAGCCCTTAATTGCTGGCAAGAAGAAATCGAAGCGCGACAATATCCTGCCGATACTCCTTATTTTTGGATGGGGGGAAGTTTACAGGGAATAGATAATGAAAAAGATACGGACTATTGGGCAATCAAACATAACTACGTTTCGCTTCATCCCATAAACGTCGACTGGACAGACCAGGCAATGATGCAGGAATTAAAAAAATGGAAAATAAAACTATGAAACAGATTAAAATAAAGATATTGCACAAGGATTCTATTTTATTGGGAATAGGATTAGGTATTGCTCTTCCCCTTGTTTCCTTTGGCATTTTATATGCGCTGTCTATTTCTCTATCTCCGGCAGGAAAAGATTACTTAATAAAAGTATCTACAATAGTACTCGTTTCCGTATTTACCAACCTGTTTACGTTACGATACTATTTACTGAAACTAAAATTCGACAAAACAGGAAGAGGTATTCTCCTTGTTACTTTTATCTTAGCCATTGCCTATTTCGCAGTTCAATCTTTGTAAAAGCAGCAAGCAACAGGCACGAAAGGGCGAAGGAACGAAAGGGCGAAAGGGCGAAAGGGCGAAGGGAAGATGGCAGCAAGCAACAAGCAACAAGCAGCACGCAGATGACGCAGATACAAAAGATTTTCGCAGATAATCTGTGTTATCTGAGCGCTAAAAAGGTGTAAGGAACAAAGAGCAAAAGAGAGAAAAGCATTAATCACTAACCACTTTCATATAACTTCAAATCTATCTACTATGCTGAGCACGGTCTATTTTTACGCATTTCCCGTTAGGGAAATCATATCAATAGAAAAACGTGTACCGCCTATCTCCTCTTCCCCGTAGGGGAAGCATGTCAATGGAAAAGAGATGAATGCCCTGACGGGCAATAAAGCGGCTCTGTTTATCTTCCGTTCTATTGATATGAATGCCCTAACGGGCAATACTCAAAAACCAGACCGCGCAAAGTATAACAACAAATCACTTGCAAATCTACAAAAGTTATTTTCCTTTTTGCATTTATCGCGAATTAATGAGCGACTAATCATTATTTTCTTGGCTTTCCAGCTTGTTGCCTGTTGCTTATTGCCGAATTTCCTTTCGCCCTTTCATGCCTTCGCCCTTTCGCCCTTCACGGCTTGCCTGCTTGTTGCCGAATTTCCTTTCGCCCTTTCGTGCCTTCGCCCTTTCGCCCTTCTTGGCTTGCCTGCCTGTTGCTTGCTGCCTGTTGCTTGTTGCCGAATTTCCTTTCGCCCTTTCGTGCCTTCGCCCTTTCGCCCTTTTCTTCCCTCCAAAAACTCCGTTTCCTAAAAATAATCCGACAAAAGTTGGATTATCCATATATTTTTTATAATTTTGTAGCGGAAATTTTATAATTCATATATTATTCTCTCATTTGAAACTGTAAGAT
>JAISDH010000441.1 GCA_031264975.1 Bacteroidales bacterium | reverse complement strand
TACCTTTGCCGAATTGTGCTTGAACACTTCGCGGCAGCCCGCGTGAGTCTCGCCCAGTCCCTCTTCATACGGCTGTTCTTCATGGTATAAATCGTTCCAGATATGATATTTACGCTTTTTGACGCACACGATCTCCCAGGTACCTTCTATGGCCGACGCCGCCCAACTATTATAGGCATCGAGGTCATCCATGCCGGGCGCGTTGCTTATCAGGGCAATGTTTGTACCGACGGGATATACCATGCATCCGCCCATCAGGCGAGCTGAGCGGTAATCGACGGAGACATCGTTAATATAAAGAAGCGTCTGCTCCCCTCCCCCGATTTCAGCTGTTTCACATACTACCGTCAACATTTGTCCGCCCACGGTTTGCAGGGTTTGCGCCTGCAACAGTTCTTCCGCCCCGTATTTTCCACGTACAACATGCCATTGAACGTCATCCGCAGACAAGGATTCTGCATCCGTCCGGATAATGCTGTCGGGCAGGACGAAAACGGTATAGTTCCCGTTTTTGGCGGATATGCCTGCAAGTGCGGCGACAAACCGCGAATAAGCGTTATCGCTGCCGAGTTCGGTAGCCGAAGCAGGCTCGGCGCTCATGAACGGAGTCAGTTCGGCTCTCGGCACATCTAAAATTAAACGGTAACAGTAGGAAATAGAAAAACTAAAATCAGAAAATGTCGGACTGCAAACAGAAATAAAAACTTTGAAAGCGCAGATACAAATCAATGAAAGGGAACATTCTAAAGTTACAGATAAACTTAGACAGGAAATGGACAGGATATATTCCCTGTTCCCAGGGATAAAGGAATTGCTTCGTATGGAAAACCTTTGCCGACATTTGGGGTTCGAAGAAAACCTGATAAAAATGATTCTGGAAATGAAGCCTGTCGGGTTTAAGGGGAAACTCTACTCATCCGAATACCAACGGCATTTTGAAACGGAACATTCCGTTGCTGAAATCAAATCGTCAGTGAACGAGCCGAATAAACTTCGGCTAACGATTGACAGAGTTGATGATATCGGCTGGTTCAGGCAGAAGTACAGGGAGTTTCAGAAAAGTATAGGGATACAACCTAAACGAAAGCCAGAAATGGATAAAAACAAAGGAATTAAAATGTAACAAAGGCTGTTTCTCAAATATTTAGTATTTTTGTAGGCAAAGAAATAAGCTTTGGGCAGTATAGACTATTCTTTTTACGCATTGCGTATTTGAGATAACTATTGCGCAAAGACAAAAGTTAGCGGTCATTCGCGGACAGTACAGTACGATTAACAATAAAAAGATAAGATATGAATAGGCTATTAGAAACTTTTTCGGATTACTATAACCGACAAGATTTTAATTTATTTCAGAACGCCCTAGCACAAAAAGTGTATGAAACTTTGGGCGCTTCGTATTCAAATTCAGACGGAGAGGTCAAGATTGTAACTGATTTGTGCAAAGCAATAGAAAGCGAAACATACGGAAGATTGAAATTTCACGCTAAAAAAATTCACGGCTCGCGTTCTTTTGTTGAATTTGACAATCAAGACAAGCCAATAACGAAAGAATTGGCTGATATGGTTATCATATCAGTTGCAACAAAGGACAGAAAAATTATTTACGAAAAAACAGCATTTATCCAAAACAAAAAGGAAGACACAGAAAAAAATATTTGGAAGATAGACCAAGACCAATTATACCTACTTCATAATTTCCCAACTTTCAAAGGTAAAAAAGGAATTTTCAGAAAGAATTTTAATGACGAAGTAGTATTTCGAAACCATTCTGAAACTTTGGGGAATTATGGTCTATTTCAAAGTCCGGGCGAAATGATTTTAGTTAACGCATTGACAGTTTTTAGACTTCAACAAAGTGGCAAAATTTCGTTCTCCGATGTACGAAAACATTCACATATTCGAAATAATGTTTTTTCGTTTCTTTTCATTGATTATCCTTTTTGGGACGAAATGCTTTATAGGTATTTTAAACATTTTCCAAAGTACGGTTTTCCATTTTTGAATTTGCCATTTCTCGGTAATAACATGGTTTCATTTAACATTTATGAATTTATTCGCAATTGGTCGTTATTTAACATTGGAGAAGTTGTTAGTGTTTGTGATAAAGTAACAAATTACGACCTTTGGAATTTCAATAGAATTTTATTGCGTAATGCAGGACTTTCTGAGTTTATAAACCTCAAAGCAGAAAGGCAAGAATATGAATTTGATAATAACTTAGCAATATTGGTTGCTCACATAAATCTCGATGAAGAAGAATAAAAATGAACGATCGTTAACAAGCATATTGGCATAAGTGGCGGAGTAAGCTTGCAGAAAGGGCGGTAGGAACTTGCAAGTTTTCTACCCGTACAAACCGACAGAGAAGAGCTTACTTACCTCCAGTCGTTGGGACATTAGCAGCCATGTGGGGATATGACGCAGTAATCACTAACAATAAAAGAAAATAATATGCAAGCAAAAGAAACGAAACTTCAAGACATAATCGAAGGAACCAAACAGTACGTAATTCCACTTTTCCAGCGAACTTATAGTTGGACAAATAAAGAATGGGATGTGTTATGGAAAGACATTGTAGAACTGTGCAATATGAAAAATCCGAGAACACATTTCATAGGTTCAATAGTGAATATGCCAACGATGTCGATACCAGAAGGTGTCGCAAAATATCTTCTCATTGACGGACAACAGCGTTTAACTACTATTTTTATTTTGCTTACTTTACTTAGAAACAAAGCAAATGAAAATCGAAATATCCGTTTTGCGGATGAAATAAATAACACATTGTTGGTCAATCAGTATAAAGACGGTATTGATCACTACAAATTAATGCCAACCCAAGTTGACAGAGAAGTATATCAAAATATAATTGATGGCAAACCAAACGAAGATGAAAATCAATTATACTCGGCGCGGGATGGTTTTGTGCATAGGATAGCAAGAGGCAGTTAGTATCGCCATACTTTTTGACAGTGCAATTTTGTGGATATAAAAAGAATAAGCATATTTGCGAAACCCT
>JAISDH010000403.1 GCA_031264975.1 Bacteroidales bacterium | reverse complement strand
CAAAAGTTCTGGCGCCGACATTCGGCCGTATGGGAAGAAAAATCCGATTACACCGAAGCCTTTCCGCATCTCCTGCTAATGGCATTTTTGCAACGTGTCACTAACGGAGGCGGACATATCGACAGGGAATATGCCGCCGGTCGCGGACGTATGGATTTACTGGTGGAATATGCCGGTAAATGCCATATCATCGAAGTAAAGATCATTTATTATTACGATACGCCCAACGCCGTCAGGGAAGAGGGTTTGGTGCAGATTCAAAAATATCGTGATACAATCGACGTTTCGGTTCCTGCTTATCTGGTGATTTTCGACCGTCGCCCCAAAGCCAAAGAATTGTCGTGGGACGAAAAAATATCGTGGACGGTTGATGAAGCAAGCCATGTAACGATACTGGGATGCTGATTCATCCCGGTGAAGCGTAAAGGGATAAATGTTCCGTTGTCCATTATCCGTTAAGGGAAAAAATGTAAATCCTGGTAAATACATCCTTTATCTTGCCGATATGCCTTTTGAGTAAGGAACGTATTGGCAGTGTGGAATGAACAGAGTAAATATTGTATATGCAAAATTATAAATTTAAAAAAGTATTATTGTCGTATGAAAAAAACAGTATTAATATTTCTATTGCCGGCATTATTTGCATTTGAAAACGCCGAAGCGAAAAACAACCTGTCGGTCACCGCTGATCACCGTTAACAGTTGGAACGAATGGACGGAAACCAGTTACCTGCAACCCTGTACTTTATTCGGATACGGATACCTCGAAGCCGTAAGGAACGTATTCGGCAGTGCGGAATAAACAAGCTAAGTAAAGTATGTATATATGCGTTCCTCCTGTGGCATGGGATGAATACGCCTCGAAACCGCGACAATTTCATCCGAAAGGGCGACCTGTACGAATTGTTTTACATGAATTGGGAATGGATATCGCTTGGGGTTCAAAGAGCGGTATCCGATTCGCTGATATACCTACCGTCATGTGCCGTCCAATGCGCTGCTGTATCTGAAAAACCATACCCGGGGTAAGGAGGAGCGGCCTTTCACATATGACGATAAACAATAATTATGGTGAAAAATCCGTTTTTTTAATATTCAATAAATGCTAATTTTTAGTACTTTTAAACATTTTTAGATTTTAAAACATTTTAAAACAATAATTATGGATATACTTTTTACCATTTTTTTAGGACTTGTCCTGGCGCTGCATGTTGGCGCTTTCTGTCATGTCCTGTATTCCATATTCAAACTGAAGACCAGGTTTAATTCAATATGGATTTGGATCGTTTTTTTGCTTCCTGTTCTTGGCCCGATTTTATATTTGAGCGGAAAAAAGAGCAGATAATGAGGTTAATAATGAGGATGATAACTAATTAGCCCTACTGAGGTTGTTTTGTTATTTAAATTAGGTAGAAATAAGGTCTTTTTTGAGGGAATAACCTCATTCTCACCTTATTTTTGAACAAAACAACCTCAGTAAGGTGTCTTTGAGATGGCTCAAAAAATTCCTGCCGGTTCTGTAGGGCACAAATCAACCGAATAATAAAAGAACTGCGGGAGTACCTGAAAATAAGGGATAATACAAAAAAATGAAATATTTTTTTGTATTATTGCACTTTTTCCCGCCTTAAAACGGTCTTTATATTTGTATATAAATCGTAGTAAAAATGTTAAAAGCATGGACAGGTTTTGTGTAAATTATAGAATGATGTATATGAATGTTTTATCTGTCTTGAGAAATGTATGTATATTTTCCTTCGCGGCAACAACCTTCGGTTTCTCTCAGGGGTACGAAATAAGCCTCACTTTCAAAACTGGGAACGATACCGTCATTTTGGGACACTTCTTTGCCAAAAGCGATATGCTGATTTCCGACGATACGCTGATCCTCAAAAACGGCAAGGGCGCTTTCAAAGGCAATAAGGATTTGGTCAAAGGCGTTTATTTCATCTATAATGACAAAAGGAAGTTCGACATCGTCATTGGCGATAACCGGAAATTCGGAATCACAGCCGATACCACCGACCTGATCAACCGTACTCGTTTTACTTCGTCGCCCGAAAATGACGTGTTTTACGAATTTCAACGCTATAATGCCGAACGTAGTGCCGAATATCAGAAGCTGAATGGAAAAATGAAAACTGCCGTAACCGATGATGAAAAAACGACTATTCGCACACAAATGCAAACGCTGAATAAAGAGCGACTCGAATACATGCAGAAATTAATCGATGCGAATCAAGGGAAATATGTTGCCAAATTTTTGAGAGCGCTTATTCCGCCCGACAGCAATCTGCCCGAACCCCCGAAGGACATCGACGGAAACGTTACCGATCGCGAATATGTATATCGTTGGTATCGTGCACACTTTTTCGACAATCTCAATATTTACGATCCCGAGATGTTGCGTACGCCATTTTACGAAGAAAAAGTGATCGAATATCTGACAAGAGTTATTCCGCAATATCCCGACACTATTTGTATGGAAATTGACAAAATATTGCAAAAGGCCCAAGCCGATGATGAAATTTTCCGTTGCATTTTGGTCTCCGTTTTCAATTATTACGTAAAAAGTAATATAGCGGTACACGAAAACGTATGGGTGCACATTGCCGAAAAATGGTATATTCCTTTTGCAGAATGGAGTACTGCCGACTATATTGAAACATTGAAAAAGGAAGTGACCAAAAAGAAACCGAACCTGATCGGCCAATCCGCTCCTTTGATTAAAATGTTGACAATATTGCCTCAAGAGCATTTCAAAGCCGCAGCATTGGATACGGCTATCAAATTCGACTTATATGCTGGCCAGGTATTGCAGGACTTCCGACAAACACTAAAAGGTAAATATACAGCTATCCTGTTCTGGGATTATAGTTGCAGTCACTGTAAACAAAGGATCGAAGAGTTGTTTAATGTTTATCAGGAACGTAAAGGCAATGGATTATCCGTGATCACCGTACAAACTGTGAACAGCAAAGAAGCCAAGGGAAAGTGGATTGATTATGTGAATGAGCACGATATGTTCGGATGGATGAATGCCTGGGCGCCGTATGATAATGAATGGCGTGATCTATATGATGTGTCGATGACACCGTTACTTTACCTGCTTGACGAAAACGGAATCATCATCGGTAAACGATTAGTTCCTGACCAGATTAAGGATTTGATTAAATGATATCATGTCAACTTTTGCATTTTACAGGGGAAATTTATGAAACGCATGAAAACTCTTTTTTTTCTTTTGCTCCTGCTTTCAACCATAATTGCATCAGGTTGCAGTCAGGCTAAAAATCCGAATTCTGATTCATATACTGAGGCGCAAATCGAAGAAGATTTTTTGATAACCAACCTGGAATTACTGGGGAAGATATGGGGGTTTTTAAAGTATCATCACCCTGAAGTAGGAAAAGGTAAATATGATTGGGATGATGAACTGTTTCAGTTTTTACCCGAATACCTAAAAGTAAACGACACTAAGCAGCGGGACGAAACACTGCTTCGATGGATAGAAAAATACGGTGAATTGCCTGTATGTACGACCTGTAAGGAAACAGCTGCCGATGCTTATCAAAAACCTGATTTTTCATGGGTTGAAAACGCAAATATGCGTAATGAATTGAAAGAAAAGATAAAAGAAATCTATCAAAACAGGCATCAGGGAACACACTATTATATTAGGATGTCATCTGGCGCTGGTAATCCTGTTTTTTTAAACGAACAGCCTTATCCAATTTCTTTTCCCGACAAAAATATTCGTTTATTGGCGTTGTATCGGTACTGGAACATCATCCAATATTTTTATCCGTATAAATATTTAACGGATAAAAATTGGGATGAGGTATTAAAAGAATATATCCCTCAATTTATGAATGCAAAAACGGCATTGGAATATCAATTGACCGTAGTTCGACTTGCAGGCGAAACCAATGATACGCACGCAAGACATTTTCAAGGAGCAAACGAAACAGACTTATTGAGAGGAACAAGGTATGCACCTTTGCGGACAAATGAAATAGATTCATTGAGAGGAACAATGTATGCGCCTTTTCGGATTCGGTTTATTGAAAATAAATTAACAGTTACCGACTATTTCAAGCCGGAATTGAAAGAAACTGCAGGTTTGGAAATTGGCGACTTCATAACCCATATAAACGGCAAGAAGATAGAGTATATTATCGACAGTATCAAAACCTGTTATCCGGCATCGAACGAAGCAGCAAGAATGAGGTACATAGCGCCCGATTTGGTACGTTCGAATAATCATTCAATTCACATTGTCTATAATTCTTCCGGAACAATAAAGCAAAAGGAACTAAGATTGTATAAAAGGTCTGATTTGGATATGGACAAAAGAAGTAATAAACTATCTTATGACCGTATCATGATCGATAAAGATTCTATGTTTATCGGATATATTACCCTTGAAAACATCAAAGACACAGAAATATCCCATATTAAAAGGTCTTTTATGAATGCGAAAGGAATCATCATTGATATTCGGAATTATCCTGCCACTTTTGTGCCTTTTTCATTGGGGAATTATTTTACTTCGAAAAGAAAGCCTTTTGCGAAATTTACAACAGGAAATATAGATAATCCGGGAGAATTTAATTTTAGTCGTCATGTGCCGTTTTTAGATAATAACGCAGGAAACCGTTATAGCTTAAATGTTTTTGAAACACCTCCCAGATCAGAAAAATATTTTCCAGGAAAATTAGTCGTCATTGTGAATGAAGAAACCATAAGTCAAGCCGAATATACCGCTATGGCGTTCAGGGCTGGAGATAATACGGTTATAATTGGCAGCCAAACGCAGGGAGCTGACGGGAATGTATCATTTATCCCGTTACCGGGCGGATTAAAAGCCGGGATTTCAGGCATTGGCGTTTATTATCCTGACGGGCGGGAAACCCAACGTGTGGGAATAATACCGGATATTGAGGTAAAACCTACCATTCAAGGGATTCGGGAAGGACGAGATGAACTCTTGGAAAAAGCGATTGAAATCATAAAAAAATGAAGGCGCTTCTAATAATACATTTTTTTATTTTGATCTTTTCAATAATAAATATTCATCCAGGTTAAAAGCATAACACTCATAATAAAAGTAACAAGCATGAAAGCAAAATATCTTCTCAAGGTTTTTATCTTTTTCCTGTTTACAGCGGGTTGTAGACAAATTGATCATATCCATTCAAACCTGAATTTGGATTTTGAAAAAGTCGAAAATGGTATGCCCAAAGGATGGTATATTCACCCGCAGCAACCAAATTATTTAGTTTTTTTAGATTCCGTAAATATAAAATCCGGAAAATATTCTATTACCATAGAATTTATGGGTGATTCTGCCGGTTTTCAATTGATGCTACTTACTCCTCCAAATCTTTACGATGGGGAAAAAATCACATTATCAGGATACATAAAAACAGAAAACGTCACCGGTGGATATGCAGGATTATGTATGCGGATAGACCCCCAAGAAGTCGTAGATGAAATGCGCCAAAATGGAGTAACCGCTACTACTGACTGGAAAAAGTATGAGATAACATTAGACATGAATC
>JAISDH010000401.1 GCA_031264975.1 Bacteroidales bacterium | reverse complement strand
TGAGTAATTTGTCGACTCATGTGTGCAACACGAAACAAGAAAGGGGCTAACTCGCCGGCGCAAGGAGTAACATATATATCATGTTTCTTTTTAAGAAAATCAACTGTTTCCTGTGCATTGTGTTGCGGACAAAAAACAGGAGTTAAACAATTCGACAATGGAATGGAAGGAATGGTGAACGATGTTGTTATTAAATTCTTTCTGAAATAAACAGCAAGGTCTGTCATATATTGTAGCTGTAAAGTTATTCCTTCTTGTATTAAGCGTTGCAATTTTTCGTGCAATTGATTGATAATACTGACTGCTGGAGTGTAGGGAGTTTGCCCGCGAACTATATCTGTTTCGTAATCTGTAAATTTAAAATACAACGTTTGCGGATTGTTTTTTACACAGCGCTCCTCAAATGCATCTTTCGTTACTGCGACAAAGGACATACCGGGTTGCAGGGCAAGCCCTTTTTGGGAACTGATGATGACCGCAGACGCGCCATACGTTTTCATGCTGAACGGATCGCATAAAAAAGAACTGATAGCATCTACGACCAGACAAATATTATTTCGATTACAAAAGTCGGAAATAATATCCATCGGATACAACTGCCCTGTTGAAGTTTCGCACATGTTAACCAACATTCCCGTGATTCCAGCATTTTCAAAAGGAGTAAGCATTTCCGGTTTAAATGTTTCGTTCCATGCAAGGTCTATTGAAGCAAACGGAATCCGGTGTATTGTGCAGATTTGTTTGAAACGCTTCCCGAATGTTCCACCGGCAATAACCAATAATTTGTCTTGTGGCGTAAAGAGATTCATAACCGATGCTTCCATGGCGGCGGTTCCGCTGGCTGTTAAAAATATCATCCGGGAATCGCTGGGTGCATCTAATACTGTCTGGAGCATGTTCATACAATCCAGCATTACGGATGAAAAAACCGGCGTACGAAAATACTGCGACTGTTTGCCGCCGATAGCAATTGTTTCGGGGTCCATTGCGATGGGACCTGGCGTAAATAATTTCATTGGCATAATTATATATTTGAATATTGTATGTTCAATTTATTTATTCTTGATTGATACGTATTGTTTATATATTTTGGTGGACGCAAATCATCCAACAATATCACTTCAACGGACATATCTTGTAATATTGCATCGTTGCTTGAAATATTTTTTGTTGTATCTATCAGATATTTACTGTCTACATATATAAATTTTCGATGATTCGCAAAATGCATACAGACGTAATCATACATGTTTCTTTCAAATGATATGTTGGGATGATTATAAATATCTTCTCTTATTACATTAGAGCTATCCAGTGACAAAAACGGTTGAATCCAATAGATAGTTTGATAGCCAAGACGCTGTAGGTATTGTAAAACAAGACTGTCATTTGTTTCAAAAAAATAATTTCTTTGACGGTAAGGCAACATACCCAAAAGAGGGGCAAATATCTTGTTGATATTATCCTTTGAATTTAATGTAATATTATGCGTTAAATCAATCCAGAAAGTCAAATTTTTATTTCTAATAATCACATTGGCAAAAGGTTTGAATGGTTGTGCCATATTCGTATCATGATGAAAAACGGATAATCCATGAAAAAAAATTAAATCAAATTCAACGCCATCATATCCCATTTGGTTGCAATAAAAATAAATACTATCAATGTCATTAACACAATGTTTCAAAAACTTTGGGGCATTTTTAATTTCTTGGACTTCTTTCCTACACCTAAGTCCCATTGAAAGCAAAACAACCAATAGAAAAGTTAGTTTTACCAAATTATTTGTTACTTTATTCATTGTTTAATTTGTTCGTATCTGTTTCGTTTTTCATAGCTACTGTTTCCTGCGGAAAAGTCCGCAGAATAAAAGGTAACAAAATCACGCCTGCACTTATTTGCAGGAATGTAGCAGCATAGTTCCAAATGACGTCTTTTCTCCCTATATTAATGGTGTTGTTCATCTATTTTCGTCTTCCGTTTTTTTATTCCAACAAGGTAAAAACTTACTTTCTTTTTCCAATATTCTTTGTTTCTTTTGAGGCTGCAAAGATAAACATTTTTCTTTAGCTTTTTTCCATTCTGCAATAAATATTTTACGCGAACATAATACAACCTTTATAGAATTATATGATGATTCAATTGATAAAAATATGAATACCATGTAAAATTGATAGTTTGGGTATGGTTTTTGTGCAAAATCAATAAAAGGAAATTGATATATGAATTTCCATTTCGTGGTTTGTTGGTCGAATACTAAAATATTAGAAAAATATGCATACAATTTGTTTTTATTTTCAGGTACATCAGCCTTTTAGGCTGAAAAGGTACAAGTTTTTTGACATCGGAAATGATCATTATTATTACGATGACTATCAGAATCGAGCTGTTATGAGGAAAGTGGCAGAGAAATGTTATCTTCCTTCCAACCGGACATTTCTTGATATTATCAAAGAATACGGTTCCAATTTCAAAATTTCATTTTCAATATCAGGAGTTGCTGTTGAACAGTTTGAACAATATGCTCCTGATGTGTTGGAAAGCTTTCAAGAGCTTGTTCAAACCGGTAATGTAGAAATATTGTCGGAAACTTATGCCCATTCTTTGTCTTCGCTTAAAGACAGAGAAGAGTTTGAACGGCAAGTAAAGATGCACCAAAATAAAATGAAAGAAGTTTTTGGCGTTGCACCAAAGGTTTTCCGAAATACGGAGTTGATTTATTCCGACCAAATAGGAAAATTTATCGCGGATATGGGTTATGAGGGAATGATTACCGAAGGCGCTAAACACGTATTGGGTTGGAAAAGTCCAAATTATCTATATTGTAATACGCTAAATCCAAAATTGAAAGTTCTGCTTAAAAACTTCAGGCTATCAGACGATATTGCTTTTCGCTTTTCAAACAGACATTGGAATGAATTTCCATTGACTACCGAAAAATTTGTAAATTGGCTAAATGCTTTGGATTCCAAAGAAGAAACAGTAAATCTGTTTATGGATTATGAAACATTTGGAGAACATCAGTGGGAGGAAACAGGGATTTTTGATTTTTTACGGGCATTGCCGAATGCAGTTTTTAGATATTCCGATTATACATTTTCTACTCCAAGCGATTTAATCAAGCATAGCGACCCGGTGGGGACAATATATGTTCCTTATCCGATTTCGTGGGCTGATGAAGAACGAGACCTTACGGCATGGTTGGGAAATGAACTCCAAAACGAAGCATTTAATAACCTTTATAGCCTCTATGACAAAGTAAAAGAGGCGAATGCTCCCGATATATGGAGAGATTGGCTCTACTTGCAAACAAGCGACCACTTTTATTATATGTGTACTAAATGGTTTTCAGACGGTGATGTGCATAAATACTTCAATCCTTATAATTCTCCATACGAAGCATTTATTAATTATATGAATATATTAAGCGATTTTATCATTCGACTTAATAAATAAAAACATTCCCTTGCACTGTCTCTTTGCCGCCTGGGAATGTCTTGCTAATGGCTAAGCGAACCGAATAGACATGAGTAGTTCTGAAATACGCAGAAAATGCCGACATAAAAACGATTGTCTTGTCCTAATAATTTATACTTTTAATGACAATTTGCAAACTACCCGTCTTGTGTAGCAAGAGAACGAGGCGTTTCACTTTTGCGTGGGAAAAATCAAACTATATTTGTCAATTCAAAATGAAAGTGTACTTTCGCATTTCAATTTAATATAACCGTCAAAAAAGCGGTTATCCAATAAGTAAAAACGCAATGACAAATGGAGCAAAACGATTTTGTAAAATATCTTGAAGAAGAAGAAATTTCAATTTAAGTGAAGGTATTTTTCAAAAAGAAAACTTCATTTGTATCAATAAAATTTTGAAACACCCTTGTATCTACACTTACATTATGAAGAACAATGCTGTCGAAATACACATTTGCTTTTTTAGCTTGCTGCACTTCAAATCGCAACGCATTTTCTTGCCCCGACGCAGAATAAATAGCAAGATAAAATGCTGAAAATAATATCACTAAATTTTCCAGGACACGATTATTTAATTTTAATAAAACTTTTTCCCCACGTGTAAAAATCACCACCTGTTCTTCCTCCATTTTCACTTATTTTTCCCCCAATTACCTTGTCCTCGCCTATCTGCATTGTTCCATTGTCTAAATCAATAAGACAATAATACAGTTCTTCTGATTTTCCTAATCCCTGTTTAATTGATAAATTAGTCCCGGGAAAACAAGTAGGACAATCTATCATATCTTTATATTTATAATGATGTTGACCTGGTTGAAAATTGTCAAATACAAATAAATCATCAGGCACATTACCCGAAACAATTAATTTATTAGTTGAGCGAAAATCGTAAATAATATTTTCTCCAGCATAATCAATTGTTTCAAATGGTTTATAATTCTTATAAATGGAAACTTCCAGCAATTTCCATTTTCCAATAATATGTTTTTTATCTTTATTACAACTCGCAAAGAATAGACAAGAGAGCAAAAATACTAAAACAATGTTTCCTCTTTTCATCACGCAATTATTTAATTTTTATAAAACGTTTTGTCCACCTGTAATGATCACCGTCTATTCTTCGTTCGCTTTCTATGGTAGTGCTTAACCACATTGTTCCATCATCTAAATCAACCACACAGAAATAATGAAGTTTATCTATTAACAAATTAGGATCGCTATACCCGTAATCGTAATCGCAAGTAGGACAAACTATCAAAACTTTTTTATATTTACAATGGTGTTTACCGGGTTGAAAATTGTTAAAGATAAATAAATCATCAGGCACATTACCCGAAACAACTATATTAGTTGAACGAAAATCGTAAATAATATTTTCTCCCGCATAATCAATTGTTTCAAATGATTCATAATTTTTATAAATGGAAACTTCAATTAATTTCCATTTCCCAATAATATGTTTCTTATCTTTCTTACAACTTGCAAAGAATAGACAACATAGCAAAAAGGCTAAAATAATGTTTCCTCTTTTCATCACATACTCCTTTTTCTTACTTGGTTAGTATTATTCTTTTGGAGTCAATAATTACATTATCAACCGCCAAGGTATAAAGGTACATTCCGGCGGGAAGTGCAGAGGCATAAAGCATGAACGTATTAAATCCTGCCTGCATAATAGGGAAAGACATCAATTCTATTCCTTTTACATGTAGCTTTTGTGATGGATTATTCGTTCCTATACCAACATTACCATTACTTAACACTTTTATCGCTTGTGTTTTCGCACCTAATATCATTGCCGATAAGACAAACATCAAAAACAATTTATTTTTACTCATGACATTATTTTTTTTGTATATTCTTAGAAACAAAGATACTACAATAGAAAATACGTAACAAAGATAAAAATAAAAGTTATCAACAACCAAATTGTTAATAATTTTATGAATAATAATTTTGATTACGTGCTACTTATTGTTTTTCTATCTTTATTTTTGTTGCAAAACGAAAGTAAATTCTTTTTTCAAAGACTTTACTTGCAATTGTTCCAAATCTGTTCCGTCTTAAAGATAAT
>JAISDH010000385.1 GCA_031264975.1 Bacteroidales bacterium | reverse complement strand
GTCCACAAGGGAACAAAACCGGCGCAGGGAGTAATAGTAGCCAGTCCGGCAATGGAACCGGTTAAAATACCTACAAGTTTTGGCGTACGATGCCTAATCCATTCTATGACCATCCAGGTAAAAAGAGCAAAAGAAGCGGCAATGTCTGTGTTAAGAAATGCGTTTGCGGTAATGCCGTCCACTTTCAATTCGCTGCCAGCATTAAAGCCGTACCAGCCAAACCAAAGCAAACCGGTACCAATAGCCACCAAAGGAATACTGTTTGGCGTTGAATTTTTGTCTACGCGAGCTCCTACGAAAAAGACGGAAGCCAATGCCGCAAAACCTGCCGTTGCATGTACAACAATACCGCCGGCAAAGTCCAAAACTCCCCATTGCGCCAATAATCCGCCTCCCCATACCATGTGGCAAAATGGATAATAAACCAAAAACTGCCATACCGTAAGGAAAATAAAATAAGATTTGAAGCTAACACGGTTCACAAAAGCTCCCGTGATTAAAGCAGGCGTTAAAATGGAAAACATCATCTGAAAGGCAATAAATACAAATTCGGGAATGGTGTTGTTGCCTGCAAACATGGTATCAGGAGTTACTCCATTTAAAAATACCTTGTCGAAATTGCCGAATATTCCCAGAAAGTCGCTCTCTGACGCCATATTCCCACTAAAACAAAGGGAATACCCTACGGTAAACCAAAGTAGCGTTGACCAACCAAGCGATACAAAACTTTGTATCATAATACCTAAAATATTTCTTTTAGAGGCTAATCCTCCATAGAAAAAAGCCAGTGCAGGGGTCATCAACATGACCAAACTCGTACACACCAGCATAAAACCTGTCGAACCGGAATCAAACATAATATATTTATTTATTTTATAGTGATTACTAAATAGTTATTTACATTTTTTCTAATAATATTTCTCTATAACGCCAATCCCACTGTGCCTACCAAATAGGCTTTCTTTGAATCGGGATTAAAAATAAGCGACGTCGATAAAGGTAAAGTTAGTTTTTTCCCTATCGGAAAACTTTTACGGGCGCTAATACCGGTATTGACGCAGGCAAAACCTGTGTTGCCATAAAAACCGGCATGTGGCGTTACTATTCCGGTAAGAGTATCTGTTGTCGACCAGTCTGTACCGTTAATCGCACAACCAATCCATACGCTGAAATCAACGCCTATTTTCTTGAAAGTAGGATTATAGGACACTTCGGCATAAGAAGAAAAAATGTTTTTATCATTCTCCTTTTTAGCGTCTGCTCCATAAAATATACAATAGATACTTGCTGAAACAGGTACTTTTTCTTCTCCATTGTAACTGAATCCGCCTTCCAAAACGTGGGTATTTGGATAATCAAAATAATCAAAGCGATTATTTCCTTCTTCGGGAGCGCCGTAATCCGTTATCGTTACCGTAAATCGGTCTTTCCAGAAAGTATAGGAAAGATAAAAGTCCAACTCTTGAATGGGTTGATTGTTAAACCCGAAAGCGCCCCATGTTCCTACTGTAAGTCCTTTCCACGAAAAAGACATACCGGGTTGAAAACTCGGAGAACTGCCTCCAAGTGGTTGACCTCGCCAAATATACCTTGTTTGAAAATCCAATGATATATTGTAATCATAACTTAATGATTGTTCTGCTTCTTCTTGTGCAAGAACAGGTATCGTCAACAAAAATGCCATTAGCGTAATTAATATTCCTTTCATATAGATATAATGTTTTGTTATTAAATGCATGCTTTGTTATTAAACAGGTGATTAAAATTTGATGCTGCAAAGAAAATAAAAAAAAGAATATCATTCTTGGTAAATACGTCATCTTTTATCGCATCTTTGTAATGATTTTCTGTTTAAGGTTATCCTACTGCAATAGTATCAAACCATTATATAAAATATGATTGTCTTGAGAGAAGACGAAAAACAAAACTATTCTTATGGTTTTATCCATATTCAATTACATTTTGCGACAAACCATGACAATTTTACTATAAATCATGACAAGCTGTTTCATGAAAATTTGTACTTTTGTAGCCGGACAAATATAAAGAGATAAAAAATATTGATAATGACAGACCGGTTACTTTTCTTTACTGTTTTTCTACTGCTGACAATCACGACTCCCTTGCGGACGTATGCAGAAGAAACTTCTGACTATGAAAAATATAAACAGAAAAGCTTTTTCTATTTTCAGCAAAGAAATTATGAATTGGCATACTATTATTTGTCCCTTGCAGATTCCATAGGACAAGTTGACCATCAAAATGAACTGCAAAAAGTCCAAAATCAATATTTAGATTTGCAGAAACAGGTTAACCAAGTTAGCAATGAAAATAATGTATCTCAATCGGAATTTGCAAAAAGCAGAAAGGTTACCTATGGCGTCTTTATTTTTGTCTTCATAGATATTTTGGGGCTGTTCTTTTTCATGTACTTGCAAAGGCAACGCACGTATATGCACTTGGTTAAAAAAAATATGGAATGGGCGCAAACAAATACGCTACAGCCCGATATTGACGAAACTCAACAAACACAACAGGAAATAATACCCATAAATCAAGTAGACAATGTTCCTAAAAACAGGGGGACGGTCAATTATAAGGAACAGGATTTATTGTTGCGCTTTGTCCGGCTTTTTAAGGAAGAGAAAATACATTTGAAAAGTGATATTACTATTCAAGAGGTAGCGTTGCTGTTAGATACCAATAAATATACATTGTCAAAAATCATCAATACCTGTTTTCATAAAAGTTTTCCTGCATTGGTAAATGAGTATCGTATCAAAGAAGCCATTAATCTGCTTTCCAACACAAGACAATCGTCTATTTATACCCTGGAAGCGATAGGAGAACAAAGTGGTTTCCGCAGCAGACAGGTATTTTATATGGTATTTAAAAAATCTACAGGAGTCACTCCAAACGATTTTCGCAAAATGCGGTTCAGTCGTGATTTTCGTGAAGAATACGGCGACCCGAAAACTTGAAAAAGAGGTAAGGGGCGAAAGGGCGAAGGGACGAAGGGGCGAAAGGAAGATGGCAGCAGGCAACAGGCAACAAGCAACAAGCAGGCAAGCCACGAAGAGGGTGGAAACAAAGACGAAAGGGCGAAGGGACGAAGGGACGAATGCACGAAGGGGCGAAAGGAAAGATGGCAGCAAGCAACAAGCAGGCAAGCCACGAGGAGAGAGGCAGAAACAAGAGCGAAAGGACGAAGGCACGAAGGGACGAAAGGAAAAAACAAGTGAACGAGTAAACAAGTTTCAATCCTGTAATCCCGAAAATCTTGATTCAGACAATTTCTTGGCTTGCCTGCCTGTTGCTTGTTGCCTGCTGCCTTTTTTCTTGGCTGGCCTGCCTGTTGCTTGCTGCTTGTTGCCTGCTGCCTTTTTCCCTTCATTAGAAGAAATTTGCCAACAAGTGCAGTATCTTTGGACAAAAATGATACTTTTGCAGAGTAAAGTAAATATATAATAAAGAATGTCCATACTGCTTGAAATAAAAGACTT
>JAISDH010000354.1 GCA_031264975.1 Bacteroidales bacterium | reverse complement strand
TAAAAAATTAAGGGCGATGGTATAATGTTTTTAAGTATCTGTCGTTATAGGAGAGGTATGAAAGAATTTTTATTATAGCGAGGTAAATGTTGTTTTTTTGGAGCTAAATGAATAGAATGAAAGGTAAATGGTTTTTTACGGTTGTCTTGTTGAGTATGGTATTTTTTGTTCCTTTTGCAGGGAGGGGACAGTCGAAATACAGTAATGAATTTCTCTCTTTGGGTGTTGGCGCTAAGGGGCTTGCTTTGGCAAATACTCAAGTTGCTATGACTTCTGATGTTACATCGGGGTATTGGAATCCTGCGGGTTTGGCAAATGTGGAACAAAAGTATCAGTTATCACTTATGCACGCGGAGTATTTTGCAAGTATTGCTAAATATGATTTTGTCGCTTTTTCATACCGTGTAGATGAACTTCAATCCATTGGGGCTACGATAATTCGTTTTGGAGTAGAGAATATTCCTAATACTACTCAGTTGATAGACAAGCAGGGTAATGTTGATTATGACCGAATTACAAATTTCAATGCGGCAGATTGGGGTATTTTGCTGTCGTATGGGAGGACGTTTAAACAGGTAAAGGGGCTTGCTTTTGGAGGGAATTTTAAAATTATACACCGTCGTATAGGAGATTTTACAGGAGCTTGGGGATTTGGATTAGACGCCGGTTTACAGTATCAACTCAAGAAGTGGAAATTTGGATTGACGTTAAAGGATGTAACTTCTACCTTTAATGTGTGGTATTTCAATTTGTCGGACGAGATGAAAGAAGTGTTTGAGCTTACGGGAAATGAAATTCCACAAAATGGGTTGGAATATACAATGCCTCGTTTGTTGATAGGAAGCGGAAGAGATTTTGACTTGGGAAAGGGATTTTCTCTTATGACAACCATTGACTTGGACATGAGTTTTGACGGGAGACGAAATGAGTTAATCAACAGTAAAGCAATGAACATATCTCCTCACATGGGAATAGAGTTTGGGTATAAAAATATTGTTTTTCTGCGGACAGGAGTAGGTAATATTCAAAAGGAAAGGAAACTTGATTTAGAAAAAGGAGAAAAAAATGTTGTTACTTGTCAAATAAATCTGGGGATTGGTTTTTGTATTAAAGATATTGTTACTGTTGATTATGCGTATTGCGATATTGGGGACGTATCTGTGGCGTTATATTCTCATGTTTTTTCCTTGAAACTCGCGTTAAACAGTTTAAAAAAAGCGTCTTCCCAATAGCGCCCGTTTTTTTGTCTGTAAGGACTGAAATGTTGAACTTGATTTTATTTTGTCACTAATAAAGAATCTTTGAACTTATAAATATGGAATTGGTTTTTGCGAGTAATAATAAACATAAATTGGAAGAGGCGAAGGCTCTCATGGGAACAGGATGTACAATCTTATCATTATCAGATATAGGTTGCCACGATGAGATACCGGAAGATAAACCGGATTTAGTGGGAAATGCTCTTCAAAAAGCGCATTATATTTATCAAAAATATCACAGGGATTGTTTTTCGGACGATACGGGAATGGAAATAGAAGCATTAAATGGTCGTCCGGGCGTGTATTCGGCTCGTTATGCAGGCGCTCAATGTTCATTTGAAGACAATATGAATAAAGTATTGGAAGAAATGCAACCTTTTACAAACCGTAAGGCTTGTTTTCGCACAGTCATTGCGTTGATTATGGAAGGGAAAGAATATTTGTTTGAGGGAAGAGTTGACGGAATTATTTTACGGGAAGAACAGGGGAAACAGGGATTTGGTTACGACCCTATTTTTCAGCCATCAGGCTATAATATTTCTTTTGCCGAAATGGATTTAAATGAAAAAAATGCAATCAGTCATCGGGGACGGGCATTGGAAAAGTTATGCCGGTTTTTGAAAGCACAAAACGTTTGATATGGCTTTGTCGGAAATCTCAATCTCAATCATTGGCTCCGGAAATGTAGCATGGCATGTAGCAAGAAGACTGTTTGCTTGCGGATATTCAATATCTTGTGTATTTAGTCGGAATATCTCCAACGCTGCATTATTGGCAGAACAGGTAAACGCAAAGGCAACCCATACGCTTACATCCATTCCAACATCTGATTTGTATATATTTGCCATTAAGGACGATGCTTATCAGGAAATTATCTCAAATTTTCCTCAAACCCAAGCCATCTGCGTTCATACTTCCGGTTCTTTGGAAATGGATATTTTGGGAAAACTGTCTGACAATTATGGCGTCTTATATCCTTTTCAATCGTTTAGCAAAGATAAATTGATTGCCTTTGAGAAGGTTCCTCTTTGCGTGGAAGCCTCCAATGAGCAAACAGAATCTTTTCTTATGAAGATTGCCGGAGTAATTTCTCCCATAATTTATTTGTTGAGTACGGAACAACGGGCATATCTGCATCTTGCCGGAGTATTTGCTTCTAATTTTTCAAATGCTTTGTACGTCATTGCCCAACAAATTTTACAACAAAGAAATATGGATTTTAAAATGATACTGCCATTGATTAACGAAACGGCAGAAAAAGTAAACAATTTATCTCCAACGGAAGCACAAACGGGACCTGCTGTTCGCAATGACGCAAGGATTATGAGCAAGCATATAGAAATGATAAAAAGTACCGATTGGAGCGAAATATATCAATTGATTTCAAAGATTATTCAGAAACAACAGGCTATTTGATGAAAAATTACAAGGAAAAATTAAAGGACGTTACTACATTTGTTTTCGATTTTGACGGCGTATTGAGCGCCGGAAAAGTAATCGTCATGCCCGATGGCGACCAACTTCGTTTTACGGATGTAAAAGACGGTTATGCGATTCAGTACGCATTAAAACAGGGATATAGAATATGTATTATTTCGGGGGGATATTCTGAAAGCATGCGTTTACGCTATCAAGGATTCTCGAAAATAGATATCTTCTTGAAGGTATCGGATAAGATAAAAGTCTTGTCCGACTATTTGAAACAAAATAATATTCAGGTAGAACAGGTTGTGTATATGGGAGACGACATTCCCGATTATGAAGCGATGCAATTAGCGGGATTAAAAACCTGTCCTGCCGACGCCGCCATTGAAATACAGGAAATTTCCCATTATATTTCTCCTCGCAAGGGTGGGGAAGGATGCGTGCGCGATATTATCGAACAAACATTGCGCGCCCAAAATAAATGGTTTAAAGAAGGTTCCTGTATTTGGTGATACTGCAGTGTGTTTTGTTATATTTTACCTTATATATGTATGCTTTGTACAACATTACCTCATATATTTGCTTTTGCATTCCAAACATTGCCCTTCGATAACCGATGAGAAAAAGAAAAAAACAGGCAGTAAAACTTTGGAAAAATGAGTTGTTATGGCGGAAATGTGGAGAAATTGTTATTTGTTTGTCTTATGCATTTGTCTTTACAAATCAATTAATATACTGAATAATAGTATATGTATATAAATCTTTATGCAGTGAAAAAGTAACTGATAAAAATTGTATCTTTGCAGCCTAAACAGAATTATATTTATGAGACAAAAATCCGAGGAACTATCCAATATACTTACTTTCTTTAGCAACAATATTATTAACGCATTACAAGATAAAAAAGCGCAAGATATCGTAGAATTAAATCTTTCGGAATTGAAATTGTCTTTATTTGATCGGTTTATTATTTGCACGGCGACGTCAACTACACATGCAGAAGCATTATGTGACAATGTTCTTCAAACAATAAAACAGAATATGAACATATTACCTCAACATGTAGAAGGGAAGCAAAATTCTCAATGGATTTTAATAGATTATTTTGATATCATGGTTCATATTTTTTTGAAAGAAAGCAGAGCGTTTTATGACGTCGAAAATTTGTGGATTGACGCAGAGCGTACCGAATATGATTTCACAAAGGCATGATATATGCTAATTATATACAGACTTTGTAGTATTTACTATTTACAGTGATTTAATTTATGGGGAAAAAAAATAACAAAAACAACTCAAACCAACACAATCAACCGGATAAGGATTCGAACTATAAAAAAAGTTCCTTTAATTTCTATTGGATATATGCTATTTTGACAGTATTTTTACTGGTAATGGCATTTTGGAGATTCAATGACGACATGTCGAGCATAGATAATGTTCAACTTCGAGAGATGATTTTACAAGAAGATATTGATAAGATTGAAATTGTCAAACACAAAGATATCGCAAATATTTATCTCAATCCGAATCACATTAATAATGATACGTCCTACAAAAAAGCATTTGAGCTAAATAGAAAGGGACCTCATTTTTATATTGAATTTTCAAATGACGCTTCTTTTATTGAGGACGTAAAGGCGGCAGATGATGAATTGTTCCAAAGGAAAACAATCGGAATGACAGATGATGAAAAATTAGTAGCGAAAGAACATTTAAAACCTATTAATATCCGATACGACAATACCAAACCATGGAGTTTAGAATCGCTTTTCTGGATATTACCCTTGATGTTGATAATCTTTTTCACCTATATGATGCTTCGCGGCATGGGAGGCGGAAAAGGAGGAAATCAATTGTTCAGTATTGGCAAATCGAAAGCGCAATTGTATGATAAAGATACGCAGGTTTCCATTACTTTTAAGGATGTTGCAGGCTTGGAAGGCGCAAAAGAAGAAGTCATGGAGATTGTTGACTTTCTAAAAAATCCAAAGAAATATACCAACCTTGGCGGAAAAATACCCAAAGGCGCCTTATTAGTAGGACCTCCCGGAACAGGAAAAACCCTCTTAGCTCGTGCAGTTGCCGGCGAAGCGAAAGTACCTTTTTTCTCTCTTTCAGGTTCGGACTTTGTGGAAATGTTTGTAGGCGTTGGGGCTTCGCGTGTGAGAGACCTTTTTAAGACGGCAAAAGAAAAAGCGGCATGTATCATCTTTATTGATGAAATTGACGCCGTAGGGCGAACGCGCGGACGTAATTCTTTTACAGGGGTTAACGACGAAAGGGAAAACACATTGAATCAACTTTTGACCGAAATGGACGGCTTTTCAACCAATACGGGAATCATTATTTTAGCGGCAACCAATCGGGCGGATGTGTTGGATAAGGCATTGTTGCGAGCGGGACGTTTTGACCGTCAAATCCATGTTGAACTTCCCAATTTGGAAGAGAGACTGGATATTTTCAAAGTACATGTTCGTTCCTTGAAGTTAGCGAAGAGCGTCAATCTGGGATTTTTCGCCAAGCAGACGCCGGGCTTTTCGGGAGCAGATATTGCAAATGTCTGTAATGAAGCTGCGTTAATTGCGGCTCGGAATGAGAAAAATGAAATAGACGACCAGGATTTTCTAAGCGCCGTAGACCGTATTGTTGGAGGCTTGGAAAAACGTACTAAAATTATTTCCGCTGAAGAGAAAAAAGTAATTGCATTTCATGAAGCAGGGCATGCAACGGTTAGTTGGATGTTACAGTATGCAGCTCCTTTGGTAAAAGTAACTATCGTGCCTCGCGGGAATTCGTTGGGAGCGGCTTGGTATTTGCCGGAAGAGAGACAAATCACCAATAGAGAACAGTTATTGGATGAAATTGCCGCTACCTTGGGAGGACGAGCTTCCGAAGAGTTGATTTTTGGAACAATTTCAACAGGCGCCTTAAATGATTTGGAACGCGTTACCAAACAGGCATACGCCATGGTTGCTTATTATGGGTTAAATAAAAAGATAGGAAATCTCAGTTATTACGATTCTACCGGACAAAATGAATATTCCTTTACGCGTCCATATAGCGAAAAGACAGCTCAACTGATTGATGAAGAAGTTCATGAATTAATTGAAAGTTCGTATGAAAAAGCAAAGTCTATTTTAGAAAGCCAAAAGGAGAATTTGGAAAAACTGGCAACGCAACTGTTGGAGAAAGAAGTTATTTTCAGGGAAGATTTGGTTGCTATTTTTGGAAAACGTCCATTTGACCAGGAAGAACATATTATTGAAGAACAGGTATCTTCTTCTGATAATCTTGCTCCAAAGAAAGTACGCAAACCCAGAAACAATTCAAAAAGTAAGAGTGAGGATAATGAAAACAGTCTGTAAATTATGAAGCCTTTGCTGATACGAACTCTAACCGGTATATTACTTATTACAGTGGTAACAGTTTCTATCCTTTTTTCAGGAAAGATATTGTTTAATCTTTTTTTACTGTTCACTTGTATTGCGCTGTTTGAATATCGGTCGTTGCTTTCAGGGCGAAGTATTAATCTGTCCTTTTTCTTTTATATCGCGGCTTTATTCATTTACTTTATCATCTCCTACACTGAATTAAGGAACATCATCACGAAAGAAATGTTGCTGTTGTTGATTTTGTCTTTATTTCTTTTGTTGTTTGCTATTGAAATGTTTCGCAAACAGGAAAATCCATTTACCAACATCGCTTATTCTGTCGTGGGGATAATATGGATTGTGATACCGTTTGCTTTAATTAACCGGATTCCGTTCATGTTATCGGAAGGGAAATATTTGCTCTTATCATTGTTTATTCTTGTGTGGATATACGATACATTAGCCTATTGTATAGGAAGTCTCATAGGAAAACATCGATTAATAGAGCGGATTTCTCCCAAAAAATCATGGGAAGGGGCGATTGGCGCTACAATATTAACGATGGCAATAGCTTTTTTTATGCCGAAGATATTTACAGTATTGTCTTTAACTGTCATTCAATGGATAGTTCTTGCTTTTATTGTGGTGGTAGCCGCTACAATTGGCGATTTGGTAGAATCTTTATATAAGCGACAGTTGCTTGTAAAAGATTCAGGATTTATTTTACCCGGACATGGTGGAATATTGGATAGATTTGATTCTATTTTGTTTGTAATTCCATTGGTTACTTTATATTTAACTTTTATAGTATAATAGATAATAAATTTAATTATGAAAATACATAAAGCAGGTTACAGGATTATCGCATTAACAGCTCTGATAGTATTTGCATTAGCGGTAATTGTTTACTATATTTCTTCACCCTTCAATTTCATTTGCTATACGCTGTATACGTTAGGTATTATAGCATTGTTTTTTACGGTTCGTTTTTTCCGTTACCCTAATCGGAATATTGAAACGGACAAGAATGCCATTTATGCTCCCGCCGACGGAAAGATTGTTGTCATTGAAGAGTTGTTGGAAAATAAGTATTTGAATGAAAACAGGATTCAAATTTCTATTTTTATGTCTCCTTTGAACGTCCATGTCAATTTTTATCCCATATCGGGAGAGATTGTATTGTATGATTACTACCCCGGAAATAAAATGGCGGCATGGCTTCCCAAATCGTCGGAAATGAATGAACATTCTTCGGTTGTGATAGAAGATGAGAGAAAAAGGAAAATACTTGTTAAACAGATAGCCGGAGCCATGGCTCGTAGAATTGTTTGCAAAGCCAAAAAAGGAGAACATGTACAACAAGGCGATGAACTCGGAATTATTAAATTTGGCTCGCGTGTTGACGTTTTACTCCCAATGAATGTTCGGATAAACGTAGATATGAAAGAAAAAGTAAAAGCAAAAAAAACCGTGCTGGCTTACTTTGAATAGAAACTAAGGGGAGAGAAGGGCGAAAGGGCGAAAGGACGAAAGGACGAAAGGGCGAAAGGAAGATGGCAACAAGCAGCAGGCAACAAGCAGCAGGCAACAAGCAACAGACAGGCAAGCCACGAGTAGCGCTCAGATGACGCAGATTTAAAGGATTTCCGCAGATAAGAAAAAAATCTGCCTATTGTCTGAATCAGGATTCACAGGATTTCAGGATTTACAGGATGAGATGAAATAGATAAATCAGCATTTAGGAATGTCCCGTAGGGACAATATATTGGTAGAAAAAGAAATATGCTCCGCCTCTTACCGTCCCGTTAGGGACGGAATGTGTGTAGGTCGGCATTTAAAAATGTCCCGTATGGGACTAAATATGTATAACCCCTTGCAAGCGAAGCGCAGCTGGGGGTATAAGATGACGCTTACCTTATCAGAACTGCGTAGTAGTTCAATTTGCAAATCAGAGTATAAGTATAAAGGCACGAAAGTGCGAAGGCGTGAAAGGGCGAAAGGGCGAAGGGAAGATGGCAGCAAGCAACAGGCAGCAAGCAACAAGCAACAGGCAGGCAAGCCACGAGTAGCGCTCAGATGACGCAGATTAGAAGGATTTTCGCAGATAATAAAAATCTGTGTGCATCTTTTAAAATCTGCGTCATCTGCGTGCCTATTTGGCGAAAGAAAATCACCACTAATCTCTATTTTCTTCCACTTCGTGGAGAAATTTATCCAAATGATAAAATTTCTTTGCCCAAAATACCTCTCAAAACAGACAAAAATGCTCCGCAAAACAGATATTTTGGCTGCTTTGGAGAAAAAAATTACCATGAATGCAATTTTTTTCTCACACAATGACAGTATGTTAAATAGACTATGAAAACAAATCACGAACAAAAATGAAAAAAAAGATGCAAAATGTATTTCGTATT
>JAISDH010000294.1 GCA_031264975.1 Bacteroidales bacterium | reverse complement strand
AGATATGCCAAGAACAACAGAGCAATACGAAGAATTACGGAATGAAAAAAAACAGTTTATTGCGAATATCGCATTAAAATTATTCGCCAATCAAGGTTATACAAAAACTTCGATTAGTCTAATTGCTAAAGAAGCAAAGATGTCGAAAGGATTGTTGTATAATTATTTTCAGAATAAAAAAGAATTATTGGAATACATCATTAATTCTTTAGCGGAAGATACCAGTCAATATATCGATCCGAATAAAGATGGAATCATAACAGAAGAAGAAGCATTGGATTTCATTGATATAACTTTCGACATGCTGAAAGAACGAAGGGAATCTCTGAAGTACTATTATCAACTTGCTTTTCAACCGGAAATAAAGGAAATATTTTTTAATCCGAATCTGCTTTCGGAAAATATAAAGAAACAACAGGATTTATTCTATGATTTTTGGGTCTCCAAATTTCCGAATGTAAACCCGAAAATAGCAAGAGCAAACATCTTTGCCTTTGTAAAAGGATTTGTAATGCTGTATGTTCATTTCCCCGAAATGTACCCTGACGAATTTTTAGAAGAATATAAAGTATATTTAAAGAAATTTATTACTAACCAAACAAAATAATCTATCAAATGAAAATACATCTGAAATCAATTAGTCTTATTACTTTTTTCTCAATCATGACTTCCTTTGTCTCCGCTCAGGACGCCAAAGAAATTGTTCGTAAAGCGGAAGAAAAATTCAATGGAGAAAAATCAAGTTACAGTGAAATGAGTATGACCATTGTTCGTCCCAAATATCAGCGCAATATCGAGTTTAAATCATGGAGCGAATCGGAAGGAGACGCCTTAACGCTGATTACGGCGCCGGCAAAAGAAAAAGGACAAAGTTTTCTCAAAAGCGGAAATAATATGTGGACTTGGAACCCAAGCATTCAACGGCTTGTCAAAATGCCTCCATCCATGCTCTCGCAAGGTTGGATGGGGTCGGACTACAGTAACGACGATATCTTGAAGGAATCTTCCCTCGTAAAAGATTATTCCCACAAAATAACAGGAAAAGAACCTATTGACGGAATAACATGTTACAAAATCGAACTCATTCCCCTGAAAGAAACCAGTGTAATATGGGGAAAGATTATCATCTGGATTTCTGAAAAAGATTACTTGCAGCTGAAAATAGAATATTACGATGAAGATAATCTTTTGGTCAAGACGCACAAGTCGTCAAAAATCATGACATTCGATAATAGGAATTTACCTTCTGTTATGGAAATTCTTCCTGCAAACGAACCCGGAAATAAGACGGTGGTAACCATTAAAGCCATAAAGTTCAATATTAAAATTGAACCGGATTTCTTTTCACAACAAAATATGAAAAAGATAAAATAAAACAGTAGAGATGAAAGATATTATTAAAATAGCATGGCGGAACTTATGGCGAAACCGTCGACGAACAATTATTACGGCGTCTTCCATTTTCTTTGCTATCTTTTTCGCAATAGTCATGCGTTCTTTTCAGATAGGGACTTATAAACACATGGTTAAGATAAGTATAGAATCTTACCTGGGATATTTGCAAATTCAAAATCCCGATTATTTCGACGACCCGTCTATTGATAACGTGTTTGAGTTTACGCTGGAAATGCTGGAGGAAATCACAAAAACGGTCAATGTAAAAGTAGCTGTTCCGCGAATAGAATCTTTTGCTTTGGCTTCTACGGGTATGCTTTCAAAGGGAGTAATGCTTACCGGAATTTCGCCGGAAAAAGAAAAGGAAATGTCTAATCCCGAACAGAAGTTGGTACATTATGCTGTTACGGATAAAGCGATTGAGCATTTGCAGCAGAAAATCAAGCCGGATGTTATCGAATTATTGAAAATACATAATAATACCTCCTTTTCTTCTGCCGAAAAATTGGCGACAGCGCTTGACTTCCAAACAGAGGACAGTCTTATTCTGCAAACTGTTTTGGCTCAAACGCATGTTGCCTCCGGTTATTTATCGGAAAATGACGAAGGCGTGCTTATTTCCGATCGTCTATCGAAATACTTGAAAGTAAGCGTTGGGGATAGCATCATACTCATTGGACAAGGGTATCAGGGGAGCAGTGCGGCGGGAATTTATCCTGTTCGTGGCATTGTAAAATTGCCTTCGCCGGAATTGGACAATAAGTTGGTATACATGACGCTCGGTAATATCAATACATTTTTGGGTTTGTCGGAACAGGTTACCTCGATTGCGATTAATATTGAAAACACCGACGAAATGTATAAAACGGAAACAGTCCTGAAACAAACATTTGAAAACACAAAAACATGCGTGAAAAATTGGGAAGAATTATCTCCTGCTCTCAAACAACAAATTGAAAGCGATTCCGTATCGGGCATTTTATTTTTGGTTATCTTGTATGTTATTATCTTTTTCGGCATTTTTGGAACGTTGCTCATGATGATATCCGAACGTATGCGTGAATTTGGCATTATGGTAGCCATTGGGATGAAGAAGTTCAAGTTGGTTTTGATTGTTGTGATGGAGATGTTGTTTTTGAGTTTGATAGGAATATTTGCAGGAATGGCGGCTTCTGTGCCTGTTATTTTGTACGGGTATTATTTTCCCGTAAAATTGACAGGAGAAATAAAGGATATGATGATAGAGTTAGGGATGGATCCCGTATTTCCCTTTGCCTGGTTTGGCGATTATTTTTATATACAGGGCGTTATTGTCTTTATCATGATACTTGTTGCATGTATTTATCCGGTACGGACAATTTTAAAGTTAAATGCGATAGAAGCCATACGGGGAAAATAATGAATAGAAAAGGTAATAAAGAGATGTTTGCCTTCAGCGGCGGTCATCGAAGGAGACGACAAAATGAATTAGTAAACAATAATATTTATTTTAAATTTCAGATACAATAATGAAAGAAATTATCAAAATAGCATGGAAAAATGTGTGGCGTAATAAGAAGCGCAGCGTTACGGTTGTTGTTGCCGTCATACTTGGGATTTCTGCAGGAATATTTGCCTGTGGCGTCATGCAGGGATGGGTAGAGCAACGGATAGATGCGGTTATTTATATCGAAAATGGGCGCATTAAACTGTATAATCCCGATTTCCTGAACAACGAAGAAATAAACAATGTTATTCCCAACAAAGAAGCTGTTGAACATTTTCTGAACAAGGAAACTGTAATAAAAGCATTCAGCGAAAGAGTAAAGTTAATGGCAATGGCAACCACATCGCGGGGGAGTACTTCCTTAATGTTACAGGGAATCAATATTGATGATGAAAAAAAGGTTTCAAAACTGTATACATGTCTTCTCCAAGGGACTTATTTTGAAGAGGAAACATCACGTCCCGTTCTTATCAGCGATAAAACGGCGGAACAGTTACGGATTAAAAACTATGTACTTACGACTGAAATATTGGACAGTTTGGAAAATACGGCTTCAATCCCCAATACGGTCATAGCATCCTTGCGTTCTATTGAAAACATACGGTTTGAATCCGAAAATAAAATGAAAAAGGAAATATCTTCTCTGCTCGACAGAAAAGACGTTTCCAAATATGGTTTTGACGTCTTGAAAATGTCCGAACAATACAGGCTTCGTTCTAAAATTGTTTTCACATTCACGGACAAACAGGGCGAATTGGTAAATCAGATATATAAAGTTTGCGGCGTCTATAAGACAGCCAATATCATGTACGACCAATCGAATGCTTTTGTTTTGAAATCGGATTTATCGACCATTGCAGGTTTGAACGAAGGAGAAATACATGAAACGGGAATTATACTGCGTGAAAACGCCAATGAAGAAAACGTACAAAGCGCCATCAAAAAAGCCTTTCCCGAACTTAGCGTACTTACCTGGAAAGAGTTATCGCCCGACGCTTCTTTGGTTTCGGAATATATGAGTATTTATCTTTTTATTTTTGTGGGGATTATTTTGTTTGCCTTGGCGTTTGGAATTATCAATACCATGTTAATGGCTATTTTGGAAAGAACCAAAGAACTCGGAATGTTAATGGCTATTGGAATGAACAGGAAAAGAGTATTTAGCATGATAATGTTAGAAACCGTCTTCTTGACAATGGCAGGAGCGGTAGCCGGTATGTTGGCGGGTTGGCTTTTAATTCAGGTTACAGGAATGACGGGGCTTAATTTCAGTTCTTTCGTAGACGGATTTGAAGCCATGGGATGGGCAGCCATTGTTTATCCGACCATTGACCTCTTTTTCTTTTTTGGGATTACGGTATTGGTTATTGTTACGGGGGTATTGTCGTCGATTATTCCCGCCCGAAAAGCATTAAGTTTAAATCCTGTGGAAGCAATACGGATGAATAATTAATAGAGAAACAATAAATTTATATAATATTAAAACATACAGAAAAATGAATGTAATAGAAGTTGAAAATTTAGTAAAAGCGTATACCGATTTGGCGTTAGAAGTTGTGGCTGTAGACCATGTGAATTTGACGGTCAAGAAAGGGGAATTTACCGCAATAGTAGGACCTTCCGGTTCGGGAAAAACAACCCTCTTAAACATGATTGGAGGGCTGGATAAACCGACTTCGGGAACGATTCGCGTAAATAATAAAGATATTACACAACTTAATTCCAAAGAATTGATTAATTTTCGCCTGCACAACATCGGATTTATTTTCCAATCCTATAATCTGATACCCGTCTTGACGGCAAAGGAGAATGTTTCTTTTATCATGGAGATGCAGGGAGAAAACAGAAAGACGGTGGATGAAAGGGTAAGTGAAATCTTAACAGCCGTAGGTTTAGGCGACCGTATGAACAGTAGACCCAACCAGTTATCGGGAGGGCAACAGCAAAGGGTGGCGGTTGCACGGGCAATGGCTTCTCGTCCTCAATTTATTATTGCCGACGAACCTACCGCCAATTTGGATTCCAAAACTACAGAGAAATTGCTCGATTTAATGGAAGAATTAAACGAAAAAGAAAACATCACTTTCCTTTTTTCAACGCACGACCAGCGCGTAGTAAATAAAGCAAGACGTATTGTTGTGCTTGAAGACGGAAAAGTGGTTGAAGATAACGAAAATATCAAACAGTGAATGATAAGCTAAAAATATGAAAAGAATAATTGTGTGTCTCTCTTTTGTATTTTTGATTCCGGCGTTGAAGTCGCAAGTATTTCAACTATCCGGATATTTGAAGGAGATGCATTCTTTTTATTTCATGCAGCATGAAATGCCTTTGCCCAATGGAGATACGACAAAATTTACCTATTATAATCTCTTTCACAACCGGCTTAATTTCACCATTCGTCCTTTTCGTGGTTTTCAAATAGACGTTGGTATGCGCAACCGTTTACTTGACGGCGCTTTGATAAGAGAAATCCCACAATATGCCGATATATTATCGTTTGATAATGGAATAGTAGACCTTAGCTGGAATATTATTCATGCGGAGGGGTGGTTGTTCAATACTTCTTTTGACAGGTTTGTGCTGGATTATTCATGGAAAAAGTTTCAAATCAAAATAGGGCGGCAACGTATTAATTGGGGAATTAATTTGGTATGGAATCCCAACGACATATTTAATGCGTTTTCGTATATGGATTTTGATTATGAGGAACGTCCGGGGAGTGATGCTGTTTCTTTTACTTGGTACTCTTCTGCTTTTTCTTCTTTAGACGCTGTTTTCAAGATTGACCAAAACCATACAACGACGTTGGCAGCCCGCTATTTATTTAATGTAAAGCGTTATGATATTCAATTTATAGCCGGAAAATGTGAAAAAGATATGGTAGTTGGGGGCGGCTGGTCGGGCAATATCAGGAATGTTTCTTTTCGTGGGGAAGCAAGTTTTTTTGTTTCTCTTTTTGACAAGGATAATCAGGGAGAAACGGCATTATCAGCAACTGTATCGGCAGATTATACTTTTACGAATACCTTATATCTTCATGGCGCATTTTTATTCAACAGCATGGGAACAACTCGAAAGGAGGGAGGCGTTTCTTTATTGGGAAACGCACTCAATTTAAGCGCTAAACAACTATCAATAGGGATGTACGAACTGTTTGGACAAATTTCCTACCCCATACTTCCCATTTTAAAGGTAGATTTGGTCGGCATATTCAATCCTACCGATTTATCCGTTTATTGCAGTCCGGGCGTAAGTATTTCTTTGCATGATGATATAGAATTACTTTTGAGCAGTCAATTTTTATTTGGCAAACAGGGCAGCGAATACGGAGCAAACGGCAATACATACGCCGCCTTCTGCCGCTTACGGTGGAGTTTTTGATTTGATTGATGTTGGAAAATAGAGAGATTAATGATTAACGATTAATTGTGCAGCAGGCGGGCAGGAAATAAGCAACAGGCAACAAGAAATAAGCAGCAGGCAACAAGCAACAGGCAACAGGCGGGCAAGCCGTGAATAATAAGCAACAAGTAAATTATTAGCACGCATATTACACAGCTGGAAATGATTTTCATAGATTTGAGTTTCTCTTTTTCAAATCTGTGTTATCTATGTTTTCATTTGGGAACGCCTCAAATGTCAAACAATAAAGCAAACATTCATCTACTCGTTCACTTGTTTACTCGTGGCTTGCCCGCCTGTTGCTTGTTGCCTGCTGCTTGTTGCCGGTTATCTGCTGCTTGTTGCCGGTTACCTGCTTTTCAAATCTGTGTTATCTGTATTTTCATTAGGGAACGTCTCAAATGTCAAGCAATAAAGCAAAAATACATCTATTCGTTCACTTTTTTTACTCATGGCTTGCCCGCTTGATGCTTGTTGCCTGCTGCTTGTTGCCTGTTACTTGCCCGCTTGTTGCTTGTTGCCTGCTGCTTGTTGCCGGTTACTTGCCCGCTTGTTGCCTGTTGCCTGCTGCTTGTTGCCCAGTTAATCACTATCTATCACCCAGCGTTTCACGTTTCGTTCTTTTTTGGAAAATTCTACGCCGATTTTTACGATTTTCCGGTGGTCGGGCTTGTAGGGAATGGCGTAACCTTTGGTATTAATTTGTTTTAGGGCGTCTTCGGCGGTGGCGTTTTCGTCCATTTTGAACTCGAAAACGTAAATATGGGTGGCAGTTTCTACAATAGCGTCGGCGCGTCCGATGTTGTTCTTTTCTTCGGTTTTTACAAATTGCCCCATAAGTGAAAAAACCATATAAAAAGTATATTGATAATACTTTTCGTCGCGATGTTCCTGTGTAATGGCGTCATAAGGGATTGTAGCCAGAAATGATTGTAGCGAAGTCATAAATTTATCTACATCGCCGACTCTAATTGCTTGAGCAAAGTATAGCGCTGAAAAGTAATGCCTTTTTTTGTAAGAAGGTGCGTAGGCTGGTAATAATTTCATTAGAAAACCATATTTTACTTCTTCATTAGGGAATCCTAAAATATATTCATCGTCTTCTTTATTGTATTTTTTGATAGTCAAATAACCGCTCTGATATAAGATGGGAACAGGATTTTCATCTTCTACTCTGTAATCGGTAATTTCTTCGAGAGAAGCATGAATGTTATCCTCTAAATCGGGAACTTCAAAGTTTCCCTCCTTGAGCATCTTCACAAGAAAAGAGGGCGTTCCCGTCTGAATCCAATAGTAACGAAAATCAAGTTTCGCAAATGTATTCAATACGCTAAACGGATTGTACATATCTTCACTTTCCTTCGCAAAATGATAACCGTCATATCGTTTTTTCATACTGGCAAAGGCTTCTTCCGGCGTTATTCCTTCTTTAGCGGCTAATGCTTTTAGTTCCGGTTGAAAGTTATGTATCAATTCTGCTTCGGAGATACCGCATATTCCGGCATATTGTTCGTCCATACTAATATCCATTAATTGATTGAGGTCGCTGAAGATACTTACTTTTGAAAACTTGGTAACTCCTGTAAGAAAGACAAAACGTAAATAAGCATCCGCACTTTTCAATACGCCATAAAAGCCTTTCAGTATCTTGCGTATTTCTTCATTGACGGTTAGGTTATCCATTGTTTCAAGCAGAGGTTTGTCATATTCATCAACTAAAACTACTACTTTGCGTTTTGTCTTTTCGTAAGCATGCTTAATAAGATTATCAAAGCGTAATGAAATCTCTTTCGGTTTATTTGTTACACCCCACTTGTTTTCGTATTCATCTAAAATATAATCCAATAAATTATTAAGGATATTTACATTTCCACAATTCACTTTATTTAAATCAATATAAATAACCGGATATTCCAACCAATCCTCTTCCAATTCGGCAATTGCCAATCCGTCAAATAACTCTTTCTTTCCCAGAAAATAGGTTTTCAAGGTTGATAGAAAAAGGCTCTTTCCAAAACGTCGCGGGCGTCCAAGAAAATAAGGAGCATCACTATTAACTAATTGATAAATATATTGTGTTTTATCTACATAAATATTTCTTCCTCTACGAAGTTTTTCAAAGTCCTGTACGCCTACAGGTAATTTTCTATTCTCTAACATATACTATGATTTTATTTTAAGACTACAAAGATAGTAAAAAATAATGATTCGTGATTAACGATTAATGATTAGTAGATAGTTGGAGAAGTAGACAAGTTGACGGATAGATAAGTAAACGACTGGAGAAGTAAATAATTAGACAAAAGAAAATTCGCATAAGGCTTAA
>JAISDH010000271.1 GCA_031264975.1 Bacteroidales bacterium | reverse complement strand
TTGAAGATAATGATTTGCCAATTCTAATAGTGTGTGAGGGGTTATGGTTTTAATAGTCTCTATATAGCGGCTCCAATAATCGGACGCAAAGTTATAATCGTTAACCAACATAGTACGGTCTATTTGAGAGAAAACGCCGTCAAACTGACGCAGTAAGGAACCATATAAATAATTTTTTACCAACGTCAGTTCTTCGTTAGAAACAGGTTCCTTTTTTAGAATATTCAATTCTTCATATATTTCATTTATCGCATCCTGTGTTTGTTCCTTGTTAATGTCTGTCCGAATGAAAAATAAACCTCCCATTTGGAATGACGCCATTTGAGAATAAATCCCGTATGTAAGCCCTTTCTTTTCCCGTATGTTGGTCATTAATCTGGAACCAAAATATCCGCCCAAAACAGTATTCAGAACAGACAAAGAAATCCAATCGTCGTTCTGATAATTAAAAAGTTCTTTACCAATACAAATACTTGACTGTACTGCATTTTCTTTTTCAATGAAACACTTCCTTTCCAATGGCTCCGCAGGAATAACGCTTTGTTGATTGGGTATTCCATAAGCAATATTTCCAATCGTATTATCAAGTAAATTCAGAAAGTCGGCGTCAATATTGCCGGCGATAAACAAACGAATATTTCCTGCATGAAAATGCTGTTTATAAAAATCAACAATGTCATCTCTATTGAGCATATCTATATCTTCAAACTGCAATGAAATACCATAAGGATGCCGTTTCCCAAAAACATGACCAATAAAATGAGAATATGCCAAATAGGACGTCTTTTCCATACTAATGGCGAGATTTTTCCGGATATTCTTTTTTAGTATGGCTATTTTGTCTTCAGGAAAAGTGGCTTCTGTGAAAAGTTTTCCGACAATAGAAACAATTTTCTCTCCTGCTTTCTTTGGAAAATAAATACTGAATGTAACAAAGTCCCTATCGGAAATTACTTCAAAATAAGCTCCTACATAATCCAACTGTTCTGCAATCTGTTCGGAAGACATGGATTGTATCCCTTCGGTTATCAATTTTATGGTGGCATGAGATACCATTTGTTTTTTCTGGTAATAACTGCCTGCCTTTATGCGTATATCCAAACGGATTAATGCCATATCAGGGTCTTTCAATCCAATCACAACAATCCCATTATGAAGCGTACGGGAGACTGTCGGCAAGGGATTCAATTCACAAATCGAATAGGTTTTGGGTGATTTTTTTCTATCTGTCATTAAAGGTATTTTATAGTTTATTGTAGTATCAATAGTAATTCTCCTCGTTTTTCCGTATTTTTCCCAAAATTATCAACGTACCGAATAATATAATAATATACTCCTTGAGGTTGCAACTGTCCTCTATAGGTTCCGTCCCAGCCTTGATTAATATTCTTGGAGGTGAAAATAACCTGCTTCCCATTGGTAGCGTAAATTGTTATTTCAAAAAACGTTAGTTCCATGTTTGTTTTTACAAGAAAAAAATCGTTCAATCCGTCTCCGTTAGGGGTAAAAATATTGGGAGCATATATATCCGTACATTCAACTGCTTTTACGTTGATATAAACCGTTGAATCCTTCATGTTTTCGGTTGTAAACGTAACGCTATACTGTTCCATTCCTGAGGGATATACGGTAATACGATTTTGAGTTTCTCCTGTACTCCAGCGTACATTTTCTACATTGTATGCGTAGAGTTGAAGCGAACTGTTTTCACATACCATCGTATCCTTACTGATTCGGATAGGAACAGCCCTTTGGGGATGAGTTTCACGCTGTACTCTTTCCGTATACGGTTTAGAAACAGGGTTTGCAGGAGAAGTGGCAAGCGTCGAAACCGTATCTTTTCTGTGAACAGGAACAAACGGACTTGAAGTTGAGCCTGATTGTATTTCCGGCGGATTATTCTGTGTAGAATGATTCGCATTTTGAGTTTGTTCGGTCATTTGTATTTCTGTTTCCGAAGTATTACTTGCCAAATCAATAGATTGCAAAGCAGGAGTAATCGTATTGTTTGAAGTCTCCGATACTTGTTCCGCATTTGAATTTGTATAATCAATCGTTGGTTGTTCAACAGGTATCTTCTCTTCTACCATGTCAACAACAGATTTTTCCTGCTGTGAATTTACCGCAACCAGGTAAACAGCCACACTGACAATGACAACGCCAACTACCGGGAAGGTGATTTTCTTCCATAGCGATGGCTTTTTCCGATTAATAGCCTGAATATTGTCCCACACATGAGCAGGCGGTTCCGGCGTATAGTCAGAAAACATGTCTTTGTATAATTTCCCTATATCATCATATCTTTTCATCTTAATTTAGTTTTTCAGATTCATTAAATTCATTTACTTTTTTACGTAACATCTTTTTAGCCTTAGATAATTGAGAACGGCAGGTAGTAGGAGAACAATCCAATATTTTCGCGACTTCATCATGAGAATATCCTTCAATTTCGCACATGTTAAAGACCATTTGATAGCCTTTCGGCAAATCCCGTATCAACTCCAACAAAACTTCATGAGTATACATATCCGACTGCACAATTGATTCATCGGCAATTATTTCTTCATAGTCGTCATAGTTTTCATACTTAACTTTCAACTGTTTTCTATTCAATTTTAGCGCCTGATTTATTACAATCCGCGCCATCCAAGATTGAATTGTTCCTCTTTTATCATACTGTTCCATAGTTTCAAAGATTATAAGAAATGACTCCTGCAAAACATCTTGTGCATCTGCTTCCGATTTTGTATAACGAAGAGCTACACCATACAGATAAGGGGCATATTGTTTATATAATAAGTTTTCCCTCTGATTATCTTTAGCTTTCTCTTTCTTTCTTCCTCTAATTTGCTTCATACACAAGTTTGCATTATATACATTCCATATATATGATACTTTTTTTGCCCTTTTCGTTGCCTGGAGATGAAAAAAAGTTACAATTCGACCTCTTCTTTCTTGTAAGGGATGGACACATTTTTGTATCCATTATCCTGTAAATAATGCTGATACACTTCCTGCGGATGAGGTTCTCCATGTACAAGAAATATTTTTTTTACTTGCTCTTTTTCCTGACAATTTAAATACTTATACATCTCTTCATAGTCCCCATGTCCCGATAATGCTTCAATTTCTTCGACGTCGGCATTTACCTTATACTTATTCCCATAAATGGATACTATTTTTTCTCCTTCGGCAATCTTTCTGCCCAATGTTCTGGGAGCGCAATAACCGACAATCAAAATTGTTGTTTTCTTGTCTTCGATATTATTTGCAAGATGATGTTTGATTCGTCCTGCTTCCATCATCCCTGATGCAGACATGATGATACAGGGACGATTGTATGTATTGAGGCGTTTTGAATCTTCTTTTGTACGAACATAATGTAAATTGTCAAACCCGAACGGGTCGTTTTGCGTACGAATAACGTCCAGAACATCCTCTTTAAAACATTCTGTATGTAAACGGAAGACGTCGGTTGCCGATACCGCCAGCGGACTGTCAACAAAAATAGGTACGTCGGGTAATCTGTTCGTTTTTTTCAAATTATTAAGAGAGTAAATGATTTCCTGACATCTTCCAATCGCAAAAGAAGGAATGAGCAGTTTTCCCAATTTCTTTACACATGTACTCTGTACCGTTAATGCCAATTTCTCCTCTGCGGATTTCACCTCTTCGTGTTTACGGTCTCCGTATGTAGATTCGGTAATGATGTAATCCGCTTGCGGAAAGGGCGAAGGATTAGTAAGCAAATGTTTGTTATATCTTCCTATATCTCCCGTATAACAAAGACGTTTCTCTACTCTATCCTCAGTAATCGTTAAATTCACCGCAGCTCCGCCTAATATGTGTCCCGTATTAGTAAAAATAACTTTTACCCCGTCTTCGATAACAATTTCCAAATCAAGAGGCATACTGACAAAAAAACGAAGCGAAGCAAAAGCGTCGCGAGCAGTATAAATCGGCTCTACGGGAGGCAGTCCGCGTCTATCTTGTTTTTTATTGAAATCACGAATATCGCTTTCCTGAATGTTTCCAGAATCGGGAAGCATAATCGAACATAAATCACGGGTTGCATGTGTACAATAAATCTTTCCCCTGAACCCATTTTTACAAATATAGGGAATCAGTCCCGAATGGTCTATATGTGCATGTGATAAAAGCAGTATATCAATTTCGGCAGGGTCAAAACCCAAATCTCTGTTCATGGAATCGGTTTCCAATCCTTTTCCCTGATACATTCCACAATCAAGTAATAATTTCTTATTATTCTTTGTTGTGATTAAACATTTACTTCCTGTAACTTCCGCAACAGCGCCTAAGAATTTGATTTTCATTTTGTATATTATTATTCGATAAAACAAACAAACATCAGGAGTTAATTCCATTCATCTGATATTTTTTGTATCTCTGTATTGAAATAAGACTAAATTAGAATGTGCAAAGATACATTTTTTTCGCTAATG
>JAISDH010000255.1 GCA_031264975.1 Bacteroidales bacterium | reverse complement strand
GCCTATCTAAAAATAGAAGAAATGTATGGCGGTGCAACTGTCATTTATCGCGAAAAGAGAAAATTATACTACGGAGCAGAAAAATCCTATCGTAATGCAAAAAAAATATTCCGCGAAATAAGAAATACTTATCTCGAAGTCGAAAAGACCTATCTTGAATCAGGCGAAATACACGGTGAAGCAGAAAAACCTTACCTCAAAGAAAGAGAAGTTTATCTCAAAGCAAGAAAAGAATATCACGGAGTAAGAGGCGTGTGTCGCGAAGCAAGAAAAGTATTTCAACTGGCTGAAGAAGCCTATCTTAAAACACATCCCCACGCAGAAAAAGAACAGACAAATCGGCAGCAGGCAACAAGCAACAGGCAGCAAGCAAGTCGGCAACAGGCAACAAGCAATAGGCAGCAAGCAAGTCGGCAGCAGGCAACAAGCAACAGGCAGCAGGCAGGCAAGCCACGAGAAATAGCTAACACGCAGCAGGCAACAAGCAACAGGCAGCAAGCAGGCAAGCCACGAGAAATAACCAACACGCAGCAGGCAACAAGTAACAGGCAGCAGGCAGGCAAGCCACGAGAAATAACTAACACGCAACAGGCAACAAGCAACAGGCAGCAAGCAGGCAAGTCACGAGAAATAACTAACACGCAAGTAGACAACCGGCAGGAAAATCACAAGTAGGAAAACAATAACAGGCAATACGGAACACGGAACAAAGCGTAAGGAAGAAGGAAGATGAAAAAAGGAGTAAAAATAATGATTAATGTGCAAAGGTTAATAGTTAAGTGGGAAAAAATATCTCTCGCTTTCCTTTCGCCCCTTCGTCCTTTCTCCCCTTCGTCCTATTCTTTGTACCTTGCATCCTGTTACAATATTTCGTATCTTTTTGAGTTTTTAAATGAGCATTAAATAATCATATACAATGGCAAATTTTTTAAGAAGAATTTTTGGAACTAAATCGGACAGGGACTTAAAGGAATTAAATCCTATTTTACATGATATACAGGACGTATATCCTGATATTGAACAATTATCCAATGATGAATTACGGGAAAAGACAAAAGAATTTAAAACAAAAATCAACGACGCCGTTCAAGAAAAAGAAAATCGGATTATAGAAATCAAAGAAAGAATATCCATAGAGTATGATATGGATATTGCGGATAAGGAAGCGCTATATAAAGAAATTGAAGATTTGGAAGACGATATTTACGATATATCCGAATCCGTATTAAACGAGATTCTTCCGGAAGCCTTCGCCGTGATGAAAGAAACTGCAAAACGCTTTAAGGACAACACGGAAATTGAAGTTACGGCTACCGATTTTGACCGTGATTTAGCCGCTAAATATGATTGTATCAATATCAAGAATGACAAAGCCGTTTATCAAAATTCATGGATGGCAGGCGGTACGAATATTCTTTGGGATATGTGTCATTATGATGTGCAGTTAATAGGCGGTACGGTTTTACATCAGGGGAAAATTGCGGAAATGGCAACCGGTGAAGGAAAAACCCTGGTGGCAACTCTCCCCGTTTATCTAAATGCGTTGACCGGAAAAGGGGTACATGTGGTTACGGTAAACGATTATCTGGCAAAACGTGACAGCGAATGGATGGGAATGTTGTATCAGTTTCATAATTTGAGCGTCGACTGTATTGATAGACACGAACCCAATTCTGAGGAACGTCGTCAGGCTTATTTGGCGGATGTTACTTTTGGGACAAACAATGAATTTGGGTTTGATTATCTTCGCGACAATATGGCTCGAAATGAAGCCGAACTCGTACAACGCAGACATAATTACGCCATAGTGGATGAGGTTGACTCTGTCTTGATTGACGACGCCCGAACGCCGCTTATTATTTCAGGACCAACTCCCAAAGGAGAACAACAGGAATTTGAAAAATACAAACCCATTGTAGACCGTTTGTACAATGCCCAACGAAGCCTTGTTACGATGATTTTATCGGATGCAAGACGGTTATTAAATGACGAATCAAACCCTGAAAATAAAAAAGAAGGCGCGAAACTGTTATTGAGAGCGCATCGCGGACTGCCTAAAAACAAAGCCTTAATTAAGTTCTTGAGCGAACCGGGTATGAGGCAATTGCTCCATAATACCGAAAGTTTTTACATGGCAGAACAAAATAAGCACATGTACATTATTGATGACGAGTTATATTTTGTTATCGAAGAAAAACAAAACTCCGTCGACATCAAAGAAAAAGGGATTGAACTTGTTTCAGCCAATGCCGAAGAAGCGAAGTTTTATGTTATTCCCGATATTGGCGCGGAGATTGCAGAACTTGAAAAACAAACATTATCCGCCATAGAAAAAGAAGAAAAGAAAAATGAAATATATCGCAACTTTTCCATTGCTTCCGAACGCATTCATACGCTCAATCAATTATTGAAGGCGTACACCATGTTTGAAAAAGACGTGGAATATGTCATTTTGGACAATAAGGTAAAGATTGTTGACGAGCAAACGGGACGTATTATGGAAGGTCGCCGCTACAGCGACGGTTTGCATCAGGCGATTGAAGCAAAAGAAAATGTAAAAGTAGAAGCGGCAACACAAACCTATGCAACAATTACGCTTCAAAATTATTTTCGTATGTATCGCAAGTTGTCGGGGATGACCGGTACTGCCGAAACAGAAGCAGGAGAGCTTTGGAATATTTATAAATTGGATGTAGTTTCCATTCCAACCAATATGCCGATTATTCGCGATGACCGTGAAGATTTGGTATATCGGACGAAACGTGAGAAATACGGAGCCATTGTAGACGAAATACTCCGTTTGCATGAAGCGGGTCGTCCTGTTTTGGTGGGGACAACGTCGGTGGAAACTTCCGAATTAATCAGTAAGATTTTGACAACACGACGAATCAAACACAATGTTCTTAATGCCAAACTGCATAAAAAAGAAGCCGATATTGTTGCAGAAGCCGGTCAATTGGGAGCCGTAACCATTGCCACCAACATGGCGGGACGTGGAACGGATATTAAATTGGGACAGGGCGTGAAACAATTGGGAGGTTTGGCAATTATTGGAACGGAAAGACATGATTCCCGTCGTGTGGATAGACAGCTTCGTGGTCGTGCGGGACGACAAGGAGACCCGGGTTCTTCGCAGTTTTTTGTTTCTTTGGAAGATGATTTAATGCGGTTGTTCGGTTCGGAGCGTATTGCAAAAATAATGGACAGATTGGGATTTCAAGACGGAGAAGTGATTCAACACAGCATGATTACCAATTCTATTGAACGCGCGCAAAAGAAAGTAGAAGAAAACAACTTCGGTATACGTAAACGTTTATTGGAATATGACGACGTCATGAATAAACAGCGGGAAAGTATTTACAGCAAACGTCGAAATGCTCTGTATGGAGATAAGTTAGCCATTGATATTTCCGATATGTTTGACAGCGTATGTTATGATATCGTAGAAACTCAACAAGACAATCGTGATTATGAAGGGTTCAAAATTGCTTCTATATCCGTACTCAGTTACGACGCTTCTTTTGACGAAAAGGCATTCTTTTCCGAAAAGACAGATAAATTGGCAGAGGAATTGTACAACGGTTGCTATACAAATTATCGACAACGCATACTCAATATGGCGGAAAAGGTGTTGCCTTTTATTAAAGCGGTACACGAAAATGAAGGAAATCGTTACGAAAATATCTCCATGCCTATTACAGATGGGAAAAAGACCTTGCAAATCATTGCCAACTTAAAACGAAGCGTGACAAACGGCGCAAGAGAAATTGCCCTTACCATTGAAAAGAATCTTACCCTCGCCGTCATCGACAACGCATGGAAAGAACATCTTCGCGAAATGGATGATTTGAAACAATCCGTACAAAATGCTTCCTACGAACAAAAAGACCCGCTGTTGATATATAAGTTTGAATCTTTTCAACTGTATTCTCAAATGTTGAACAGTATTTATAAGGAAATAATTACATTCCTTTGCAACGGTCAGATTCCTATTCGTGAAGCACAGAATGTAAAAGAAGCCCGTTTGCCCGAATCAGACGCTCGTAAATTGAAAGCAGGCAGAGAAGAGGTAGCTTCCGCGCAAAATACGTCAACGCCGCAAGCTGCACAGCCCGTTAAGGTAGAAAAGAAAGTTGGACGAAATGAACTTTGTCCTTGTGGAAGCGGCAAAAAGTATAAAAACTGTCATGGAAGAGGGGCGTAGCATCTTTACATCTTAATAAAAAAAGGACATGTCCAAAAAGAAAATTATCTTTATTATCAATCCGCGTGCGGGAATAGGACATTATAAAAAGGTATCCCGTCTATTGACAAAACGCTTAGACCTGTCCCGGTATGATTATGAATTAGTATTAACTCGCTATCGTGGTCATGGACAGGAATTGGCTATTCAGGCGGTGGTAGACGGCGTGGATATTGTTGTTGCTGTTGGGGGAGATGGTACCATTAATGAGATAGCGCGGGCATTGGTAGGGAAAAATGTTACTTTAGGTTTTATTCCTACCGGTTCGGGAAATGGACTTGCGCATCATTTGCAGATACCTGTTTGTATTTCAAAAGCGATACAGGTTATAAACGAAAGCCATTCTTTGGAAATAGATACGATACAAATCAACAATCAAATCTGTATCAGCATTGCAGGACTCGGTTTTGACGGACTTGTAGCGGAAATGTTTGACCGTTCTTCGCGTCGGGGATTTTTCCCTTATCTGCATTATGTATTGAAAAGTTATACATCCTACAAACCACAAACGTATATTATAGAAGAAAAAGGAGAGAAAACCGAAAATCACAATACCATGTTGGTAAGTATTGCTAATTCATCTCAATGGGGGTTCAATGTCAAGGTATCTCCCAAAGCCTCTATGGCGGACGGTTGCGCGGATATTTGTCTGGTGAAAAAGCCGGGAATATTCAGGTTGCCGTTCAGTACGACGGCTTTATTAACCGGTAATCTGCATAGAGATAAAAAATCAATTCATATTTACCGACTTTCCGAATGCACTATTTACACCAAAGATAATACGGTGCAACCCTGTCATATTGACGGAGACCCGATTAAAAGACAAAGTAAAATTACTATCAATGTCTTGCCAAAATCATTACGGATTATAACACCTAAACAATTAGTATAATTATAAAAATAAATATAAAAACATGAAGTTGAACTTAACAAAACCCATTGTATTCTTTGATATAGAATCTACAGGATTGAACATTGGTACGGATAAAATTGTAGAAATATGCATGTTAAAGGTTATGCCTGACAATACTACGATTATTAAAACAGAGATTATTAATCCGCAGATTCCTATTCCCGAAAATGTATCCGAACTGCATGGCATATATGATAAGGATGTTGTGGATAAACCAACATTTGCGGAGGTGGCTCCTGCTATTCGTGATTTCATCAAGGGCTGTGATTTGGCAGGGTATAATCTTCAAAAGTTTGATATTCCTTTACTCGTTGAAGAGTTTTTGCGCATAGACATGGATATTTCCCTTATGGGCGTTCGTGTTGTAGACGTTCAGAATATCTTTCACCGTATGGAACCCAGAAATTTACGTGCGGCTTATAAATTTTATTGCGGTGAAGAATTACTAAATGCGCATTCCGCCGAAGCCGATACGGTAGCTACGTTCAAAATATTGGAAGCCCAACTAAGCCGATACGAAAATACAGTCATGCTGGATGCAAACGAACAGGAATATACTCCTATTAAGAATGAGATTTCAGCGCTTTCAACATTTTCTGCCGGTAATAGAAATGCAGACTTTGCCGGACATCTTATTTTTGATAAAGACAATATTGTAATATTCAATTTTGGAAAATACAAAGGAACTGCAGTAGAACAGGTCTTCAAAAAAGAACCGTCCTACTATGATTGGATGATGAAAGCAGATTTTCCCCTTTATACAAAGAAAATAATCCACTCTATTCGTATTCAAATGCTGAGCGATAAATTGGAAAATAGATAACCGTAACAGGCAACAAGCAGGCAAGCCAAGAAGGGCGAAAGGACGAAAAGGGCAGCAAGCAATAGGCGGGCAAGCCGTGATTAGTGATTAATATTTAGATTAAAAACAGTGAAACAGATAAATCAGTATTTAGAAATGTCCCGTAGAGACAATATGTTGGTAGAAAAAGAAATATACGCCGCTTCTTACCGTCCCGTTAGGGACGGAATGTGGGATAGTTGGTATTTAGGAATGTCCCGTATGGGACTAAATATGTATAACCCCTTGCAAGCGGAGCGTAGCTGGGGGTATAGGATAATGCCTACCTTATCAGAACTGCGTAGTAGTTCAATTTGCTATCATATTAATCATTTAAATCACAGTTCAGACAAAAGAAACAAAAAGGTGAAGGGGAACAAACAATGCGCATTTCCTTACACCTTATTCCTTTAGGAACAAATAAGAAATAAATTTAAAATAAATTTAAAGTAAATATAAATTAAAATCTATAATAATTAAAAGTAATTTACAATGAGAAAATTAAGAAT
>JAISDH010000236.1 GCA_031264975.1 Bacteroidales bacterium | reverse complement strand
TCAAATAATTTTAGCTGTTTATTGCCGGTCTCTGTCTCCGCACGCATAATTGCCTCCCAATTTTGCGGCAAATAATACGCTTTACGGTGGTCTGATAGCCGTATATCCATAATCGGATACCCCTGTTTCCTTAGTACGGATATTGCCTTCCTTGCATCGTTAAATTTGATTTCTCGATTAAATCCGATAGCAGTAAGTTTATGTTCTGCTTTAAGTATTTCCAAAACTTGGTAAAGTTTGGAAAAGTAATTACCTTTGCCGCCGGTTTTGAGCTCTTGCCCTGCGGCGGGGCTTTTTTCTTTATCATTCATGTCGCCGTTCCGCTTTTTTTGTTAGATATTCCGATGCTGCCGCTTCCATTTCCGATTCGCTTAACCGTTTTCCTGAAGATAGCCATGCGTCAATCTCCGATTGTCGGAAACGTAACTTTTTGCCGCCTTTGTGATGCGGAATTTGCCGATTACTCACCCATCCGTAAACCGTAGGCTTGGCTGGTTTATCGGGCAAATACTCCATTAATTCGTCAATATCGAACCAGCTGTCGGTTGGTTGCTCCGGTTCGCTTTTCATCTGTAAAAAGGCTTGTTCTAATGATTCAACCTTGCCTATCAGGTAGCCTACCGCCTCGGGCAGTTTGTCGAATGTTATACTTTTTGTATCCATTTTAATATAAAAATTTACCGCATTCCCTTCATTGAGAATGCGGCGCAAAGGAATAAGAAAAACGAAGTATGATTCGTTTACCCTATGTTTACCCTATGTTTACCCTACGATGGATGCTTCTATTTACTGTTAAATATTTCTGTCATTTTAACCTCCATTGTGTTGAAAATTTCTAAATGCTTATCTAATGCTGTACTATCCGACATTGAACGGCTTAAATCTTTATCATAATTGGATAAATCCCTGCTTATAGCCTGCCCAAACACAGCAAACACGTCTTTTTTGGGGATACTGTTTCCGTTGTTATCAGTAAAAAAACCTAACTCACACAAACAGTTTATCACTCTAATATAGTCTATTTTCATACCTTTTTTACTTGATAAACACACTTTTGATGCTTGCTCGACGTTATGGCAATCCAAATTGGCGAGTCGCTGTTCCAGTTCGGGAATTCGGACACTAATTATATTATCCCTTTCTTCCAGTTCTTCTTTTAATGCACTAATTTTCAATTGTTCCAAATCTGTGTCATACAATATATCGCTCCCGAACAGTTTAAATTTGCGTTTAATCTCCGGATTTTCATCTCTGCAAAATTCTTTTTCCGGAGTATTTTCGGGATATTTTAGAAACTCTTCAGCTATCAAAGAATATGTTACATTCCGTTGCCTGTTGAAATTGTATACCGGATAGCCGCCCGCAAGTTTTATAATGAAACATAATAAAACATGCCGCTCTTTTTCGCTGATCGGTAATCGCTTCAGGTGGTCAATTACGGTCTGCGCTCTGTCAATATTTTGTTCAATAAAATCTGTTTGTATCCACAACAAATTTAAAAAATCCAATGGTTCGAAAATTCCCTTACCCGCTCCATTTTCAAAATATTCTTTGGTTTCCCGAATAAAGAATGTCCGTCCGCAATTCTGCACATTATAATAGAAATCCCAATCATTATCGGCATAAGGGAGAGGTCGGCAATCAATCGGACTTGACTGAAACAGCGGGTTAATCCTGTTTTGTTCCTGTGCCAGCAAACAAAATAAATACGAAAAACTTTTATCTTTTTCAACCGCTTTGAAGAGTTCGTAACGGACATTTGCAGCTATAAACCTGTTCACCTCTCCGGAGTTACCGGCAAAGCCGGCATCATCTACTGCATATCTTGTATCCGCCGTTAAAATACGTTCGTAATAATCTAATGTTGCTCCTTCATCATATTTGATGGGGTTCATTTCTTCGATAAGCCTTTTTACCTCGTCTTTATATTTCAGGCACGAATCAAGACTGTCTAAATAATCTATTGCTCTCATAATTAATTTATAATTAAAAATTTAACTTAATTTTTTCCGATGCTTCCCGTTTCGCCTCTTCCAGTGTTTTAGCGTACACCATTGTAGTGGCAATGTCTTTGTGTCCCAACATTTTTTGAATGGTAGTGATTTGTGTTCCGCTTGCCAGCTGCAATGTGGCGAATGTATGCCGGAAACAGTGAAACGTTATATTCCGGACGATTCCCGCCGCTCCTATCCATTGGGCTAATGCTTTATTTGCATAAGCCGAATATTGCAAGCCTTCAAATACTGGCTTATCCGGATTGCTCCTTTCGCCGCACAATTGTACGGCTTGGGCAGATATGGGCAGTTCCTGGTATTTATTGGTTTTCTGTATTATGTATTTTAAAGTAAACAATCCGTTGTTTTCCTGTATTTCATTCCATTTCATTTTGATAATATCGGAGTGCCGTAAGCCGGTCAAAGCGGAAAACAAAGCGGCTCGTTTCAATAAATCATTGGTACAAGGCGTAATGGCTAAAGTATTTAATTCATCAAGTGTAAGAAATTCCCGACGGGTTTCTACTTCCTTGATGCTTTTCAAGTCTTGATTTATGTTCTTCGGAAGATAGCCGTAACGGTGTGCCGATTTCAAGGCTATTTTGAACTTTATAAAATAAGCGGCGGCGGTATTGGTTGCGAGAGTTATATTCTCTCTCGTTTCAAGTGTCAAAAGATAATTCTTAAACCCTTCACACCATTGCAGTGTAATATCGCAAAATCGTATTGTGTCCGCCTTATCCGTTTTCAGGGTATAGTTTTTGAGATGCTTTAACGCTGCGCTCCAATTATCCTGATTGGCTTCCCGTTTCTCATCGGACAGTTTTTTGAAATACTGAATAAAATCGCCTTTGCTGCGTTCTTTCGCTTTCAGCAATTCAGCCTCTGTTTCGGTGTAAATATTCGATTTATCCAATTCGTTTTGACGGTTATTGCGTATAATTTCGGCAATGCGGATAGTTTCATTATCTGTCGGGTTGTACTTGTGCGAGCCGTCTTTATTGGTTTGCAATTCCCCGTTTCTTTTTCTCAATGGAAATACATACATACCCAGATATTCACGCCTCGAATGTTTTCCTGTTTCAGGGTCGATAACAGCCGGGTAATAATCCAGATACAGGGTTTCCTTGCCTTTGTCAAGCATACGGAAACGCAATGCTACTTTGACTGTTTTTGATTTTTTTCTTTTCATTGTCCTTTATTTTTAACTTTATCAATATGCAGTTTTGAATAATACCGCTGCCCGCCTTGCTGTTTCTTCGGGATATTGTTCTCCGACAGGAAAGAATAAGCGGCATTTTCGGTCATATTGTACTGTTCCCGAACTTCCTGTAATACCAGCCATTCAGACAAATTCATTATAGTTTCATTGTAGCCCTGTTTTTTGAAATATGCATCTATCCTGTTTTTAGCTATCAATGTAATTTTGCCGTCTCTCTTTTCCGGTATGTTTTCGGAATTGATAATATCACGTAATCGACGGTATTTAATGCCGTATTTTTCCGTTATTTCTGACAGGGTGTACCAATCGGCAATCGGTTTGCGTTCCTGCGCAGGCAAGACTTCGTAGGGGTTTGCGTTTTCAAAAAGTAAATCTAAATCACTCCTTTTTATGCGTGTGACACGCTTGTTTATCCGGATGCATGGAATAACCCCGGAAACTACATACCTGTAAACAGTCCACCGGCTTACACTCATAAGCCTTGCGACTTCCGATATACTTAAATATTGACGTTCCGACAGGTCTGTTTTTATCTTTCCGACTTTTTTGTCTGCTGTTATTGTCTCTGTTGCTTCTATAGTTTTTTTACGCTTCGCCTGCTTATACGCTCGTTTATTGCAATAATCAGAGCAACAACGTGTAGTTATCCTCCATGCGTCAAACTCCTTACCGCAATATTCGCATATCTTTCTAATTGACTGTTTCGCTTTTGTCATTTCCTTTATTTCGCCTTTTTTTTGTTGCAGTACGTTGCATTATGTTGCGCTACGTTGCAAATGTGCATTTTCTGTTTCAATTTGTGGTACAAAAATAGCTTTACAGCCATTCGGTACAATTATGGTACAAAAGTACAATAAAAAAACGAATAACAAAG